>JADLCA010000512.1 GCA_020847495.1 Candidatus Hydrogenedentota bacterium
CCTTCTGGACGCAGGAGAACGACGACGAACTTGGCACGGAAGTCGGCCTGTACGTCACGTATAACTACAGCGAAGACCTGAGCTTTGAGGTAGGTTGGGCGCACCTGTTCGTGGGTGAAGGCCTTGAAGATGGTCAGTTCTCCAACGGCAACGGCCTGCTGTTCAACGGCGGCACCGGTGACGATGATTCTGACTACGTCTACTTCGAAACGAAGCTCTGCTTCTAAGCAGTTCGCTGCGGTTTAGAGTAAGAAGGCCCCCGCAACTTCGGTTGCGGGGGCCTTTCATTTGCTCCTCCGGGACGGGGGGCCGGAGGATGTATGATTTGGGGTTGCTCAGCGTGGAGAATACAATGGGAACCCCGCCTTGAGGACCTTTATCAACCGGACATTGCTACCGGGCCTGAGCCTGTGCCCGCCTGCACCGGCGAGCCATGCATCCATCCGGCTGCGCAAACGACTCCTATTCGGCCACGTACCTGCTCACCCGCGCGGCAACGATAAGTACCACCTGCTGGAGGCGGTATGTGCCCTGCTCGATCTGCTCCTGCGCCTTGGCGATGTTCTCTTCCCGGACCTCCGATTCGGCTTTCGCCTCCTCCAGAAGCCGCGCAATGGTCGATGCATCCTGTGCTTCAGGGCTGAACGAGTACTGGTCCAGGTCTTGGATCGGCGCACCTGCCGTGTCCGAAACCTTCTTGTCGCGCCCGGCGGCCGGCGTAACACTGGCCGGCTCGGGTATCCCTGTGATCCCGTATAAGCCAACCATGATTTGCTCTCCTTGACAATTCGAGTTCTTCTCAGGCATCCATGCCTACCGTATCTATCGGCAGATTGACCGGGCAGCTTTACATTAACACTGGACAGGCAGGCGGTTTTCGCGCCCGCGCCGCCGTCATTCTCCTCATAAGAGCCCGTGCAGCAAATACTTGTTCTTTTTTTTGCAATTGACCCGCACGGGCGTTTGGTGAGGTTCTGGTAGCAAGTATCTGCTTCTCAGAGGCGAGATTGCGTAAGGGAGGACGCGTTGACTTCCGAAACGAATACACAAGAGACAGGGTCAGCTTGCTCAAACACAGGATTTGGGCTGAAGACACAGGCGAGGGCGCCTGTGCCACACGTCTATCTCACAGTCCTTATTTGTCTTGTTCTCCAGAGACATTAAGGCAAACCGAAGTCTGAACGGCAGGGAGAATCCACCAAGACATGGCAAGCGCGTGTGGCACAGGCCCCCCCCGCCTGTGTTCCATCTGGTAAAGACCGGCATCTCTCCTCGCAGCTTCTGAGGCACTTCGAAAGTGAAGACGGCCCTACGACGGCTGGGTAACCAGCTGCCGCTGCAGACGGCTTATCTGACGGGAGGCCCGCAAGGCCTGTGTGGACCCCGGCTCGAGATTGACAACCTCCTGGTAGCTGCCGATGGCAGCCGCGAGGTCGCCTGAGCGCCGGTAGGACTCCCCAAGGCGCATCAGAATGCTGGTGTCCCCGGGGTGCAGGTCGAGAGCGGAGAGGTATTCGGACTGGGCAGCCTGGTACTGCCCAAGCTGCTGGTAGGCTTGGGCGAGGCTCAGCCGGGCACTCATGTTGCCCGGTTCTGTCTGAAGAACGCCCTGATACTGTGTTACCGCGCTTGCGTAATCGCCCGTCCGGCGATAATAGTCGCCCATTGCCCGCATGGCATCGGGCGACCCCGGCATGGATTCAAGCCAGGAGGCGAGCGATGCCCCTTCTTCGGCGGTCAAACCCAAGCGCCGGTACATGGCCGCGGTTTGCGCGAAGCTGGTGGCAGTGTCGCGGCTGAGGGACTCGTAAGCCTGAAGTTCAGCCAAGGCCTCCGCGTTCAGACCTAAGGCCTCATACACGCCCGCCATGCCCAGATGGGCGGCCGCATCGTTTGGCCGCGTCGCGGCCCACTCTTCGTACACCGCAAGGGCATCGTCAGGCAGTCCCATCTCCTGGTAGAGTCTTGCCAGCGCCTGATACGCCTGGCTGTCGTTGCCCTTGCCATCAATGAGCCTGTTGAGCATCGAGAGCGCCTTATCGTAGTCGCCGGATTCCGCTGCCTTGCGGACCTGCGCAAGCCGCGCCCGCAGTTCGGCGTCCTCCTTGGATTCGGATGCGCTCTTCGCGACGCCCGAGCCCTTGCGATTTGCATCCTGCGCGGCATTCGCCTTCGTCTTGGCGCTCTTCGCATCAGTCACCCCGGTTTTCGACGTGTCCGCTATGGAGGTTTTGGAGCCGCCCCATGCCTCCAGCGCAGCCAACAGCACGTCTTCCGTGTCCGTCATTGGTTCGTCCCCCTCGGGCGTCCCTGTCTCCGTGAAATCGGAGCCGGCGCCGGGAGATGCTGCTGGGTCGAGAGATGGGGATTGCGGAGAGTCTACCGTGCCGGGCACGGAAAGGCCGTTCTTCTCAAGCGTTGCCGTCTGCTGCAGCACGACTTGATTGACCTGATGAAGTCGCCAGGTCTGGACGGCTGTCAGGATGGCGAAACTTGCGATGAAAGCCACCGCGGTTTTGGACATGACGCACCTCCCCACTGCTTAAACACTTCGTATCGAAGTGGGTTCCAGGGGTACCAACGCAGGGAGCGAGCGGGGAACTCCACGCGACTGCTCTCGCGGCCCCTCACCGCTGACGGGGCGCAGGCCTTTCTTCACCGTCATCTCGAGAGGTCTGAATCTCAAGACGGATCTTGGAGATGTAGTTAGTGCCCCCGTCCAGCACGGTCACGCGGTACGGGCCGTGCGTGATGGCTTCGCCTTGCGCCGGGATCCGCCCGGCGATGCGCATGAGCCAACCGCCAACGGTTTCCACTTCGTCGTCTCGCAGCGTGATGCCCATGGCCTCGGAGGCGTCCTCCAAATAGGTACGCGCGTCGACGACATAGGCACCCGGGCCGACCTGGTGGATTTGGCTCTCTTCGCGGTCATGCTCGTCCTGGATATCGCCGAAGATCTCTTCGAGGATGTCTTCCAGGGTGACCAGCCCGTCCGTTCCGCCGTACTCATCCGTCACGATGGCGATGTATTGCTTCTCGCGTTTCATCATCTCGAAGAGGTCATCCACCTTGATCGTGTCGGGCACATGGAGCACGTCGCGGATGTAGGGTTTTATGTCGTCGGACTGTGGGTGTGCGTCGAGCAACACATCGTGCGCGCTGACCACGCCGATCACTACATCAATCGTATCCCGATAGACCGGAATGCGCGTTCGCCCCGACTCACAGAGAAGCGCGATCAGTTCCGGGCGCGAGGCCGATTCGGGCAAGGCGAGAATATCGATTCGGGGCACCATGATCTCGTTGGCCTGGGTCGCCTGCAGGTTGATCACGGAGTGAATCATGCGCTGTTCTTCCGGCTCAATCGTGCCGTGGTCCGCGCTTTCATCAACCAGGACTCGCATGTCTTCGCGGGAGGTCATCAAGGGATTGAGGTGATGCTCGCGTTTATCCCCGGCGGAGCGGAACATGAATCGCGTGAGTCTTGCGATTGGCCAGGAAATGGGGAGGAACAGCATGTCGAAGAATTCGATGACCGGAAGCAGGGCCAACGTGAGACGGTTGGGATGCTGGCGGAAAATGCTCTTCGGCAGCACCTCCGCGAAGAGCAGAAACACCGGAGTCGCGACAAGGATTGCGCCCAGGTCGCCGAGTCCGCGCACCACGGCGATCGTGCCGGCAACCGTGCAGATGTTGGTGCCGACGAGCAGCATTGCGAGCATGCGGTCTGGTTCGGTCCGGTGGCGCAACAAGCGGATGGCGCGCCCCACCCGTTCTTCCTCGGCAAGAAAACGTATGCGCAGGGGGTTCACGGACAAGAAACCGGTTTCATACCCTGCAAAGAGGCCCTGAAACACGACGGCGATCAGCAGCGCCGCGAACGTCTCGATCATCACGGCCATCATGATACGGCTCCGGGCCCGCTTGCCGCTTCGTGCCGGTCGCGGGCGTCCAAGCGAATGCGCACACGCGTGACCCGCTTGCCTTCGCACGATATCACTTTGAAGCGCAGGCCCATGTGCTCAATCTCATTTCCCGGCTCGAGGATCTTGTCGGTCAGGTCCATCAGGAACCCCGCCAAAGTTTCGTGCTCATCGTCCTGCAGGTCGACGCCCACAAGGCGGCTGAGATCATCCAATGGCATGCCGCCGTCCACGAGGAACTCGTTGGCAGTGACCTGCTGATACCCGGGCTCATGGTGCTCGTCCGCGTCCATGATATCGCCGACCACCTGCTCCATGGCGTCTTCGAGGGTGACGATGCCCGCGGAGCCGCCATACTCATCGACCACGATCGCAAGGTGGGCCCGGTGCCGTTGGGCATCGCTCACGAACTGCTGGACCGTCATGGTCGACGGGACGTAGTGGGCCGGACGGAGCAGACCCTTGATGGTGCGGTCCGTGTCGCCCTTGGCCACGCTCGGCAGCAGGTCCTTGGCGAGCAGGATTCCCAAGATGTTGTCGAGACTCTCCCGGTACACCGGCATGCGCGAGTACTCGTGCTCGCGGTACACCTCGAGCGCCCTGGCCACGGTCGTGTCTTCCGGCAACGCAACAACATAGGGACGCGGCACGAGGATTTCGCGAAGCATCGCGTCGCTGAATTCGAGGATCCCCTGGATCATTTGGCGCTCGTCTTCTTCGATCACGCCCTGGGCCTCGCCGTCCGTCAGCACGGACTTGAACTCGTCGTCTGTGATGAAGGGTGCCGCCCGCAACTCGTGGAAGCGCGTCATGCGGAACAGGAGATTCGTCAGTCCCAACGCTGCCGTGCAGATGGGAGAGAGTATCCTGTCCACAGCCGCCAGCGGATACACGGTGGCGCGCGCGAACCGCTCCCCTGCGTGCACGGCGAACACCTTGGGCGAAACCTCGCCAAAGAACACGAGGACAAGCGTCGTGCCTACGACGGCAACCGCATAGGCAAGCGCGTCGTGGAGACCCAACAGCGCGATGAGAAGCCGTTCCACGCGAGAGCCCAGAAAGATGCCGATCAGCGTGTTCACGATCATGTTGCCGACCAGGATCGTCGTGAGGATACGCCCGGGGTTGTCCATCATCCGCGCCACAAGGCGGCCGGCGCCGTTCTCGTCTTCCCGCATGGCGCGCAGGCGCAGTTTGTTTATGGAGAAGAACGCCGATTCTGATCCCGAGAAGAAGGCCGAAGACCCTACCAGCAAGACCACCGCCATCAGGATGGGAAATGGCAGAAACGCCTGCCATCCTTCGGCCGCGAGAGCCGCCCCGCTCATGGCGTGCGCTGCCGTGGGGGTATCACCAGCGGATTCCGGGAGCTGCGACGCCGCCCCATGCCCAAGCAACACGGTGAGTGCGATCAGGCCACCCCAAACAAGCCCCCTGCCTCCGCGCCCAAGACGAGGCCACGGTCTACTGTCACCGTCCAATGGACTGCCTTCCTTCCCCTCGCTTCGGGCGGGGGGTACGGCGTTGCGGCTCGTTCAGCCAAGCCTCCTCGAGCGAGAGCCCCAGGTACTGCGCCTGTTTTGCAGCCATGTTGCGGCGCTGCTCTGCCGTCGCGTGGTCGTAGCCCAACAGATGCAGCAGACCGTGGCAGAAGAGCAGACACACCTCCTGGCGCATCGCCGCCATGTCGCCCTTGCAGCGATGCCGCACAGTCTCGAGCGAAATGACGATGTCTCCGAGCACGGCGGGCCGCACCCGCGAGACAAGACCCGGCGCCGCCTGGTCCTGCCCGAAAGACAACACGTCGGTAGGGCGGTTCTGGCGGCGGAAGCTGCGGTTCAGTTCTTGGATCTCCGCATCGTCACAAAGGAGAACGCTGATCTCGACATCGTCTCCGATGCCTTCCCCCTCGCAGATCCCGCCGGCAAGACGGCGGAGCTTGTCCGCACGGCAACACCCTTTGACCCGCGAGGTGTTCCGCACACCGAGCGTAACGGTCATTGTTCCTGGCCTCCCGGCATCGGCAGCGCGTTGGCGACCTTGGCCTGCTTTTCCTTTTCCTTCTCGGGCTCGGGATAGGCGATGCGCTTGTGCTGACTGGATGCGATGCGCTTGGCCAGCACTTCCGCGATGGTGTCCAGATCCCGCAGGGTCAGGTCGCACTCATCAAACTGGCGGTCGGACGCCCGGCTCGAGATGATGCGATCGATGAATTCGCGGACCCGCTCCTCGTTCGGATTCCTCAAGGTGCGGACGCCCGATTCGACCGCATCACAGATCATCAGGATAGCCGTCTCGCGGCTGCGCGGCCGCGGACCCGGATAGCGGAAGTCCGCCTCGATGACCCCACCATGCTTCTGCTGGGCCACGGCCTCCTTGTAGAAGAAGCTGATGAGGCACGTGCCGTGGTGTTCGTATATGGCATCGACGAGCGGCTTGGGCAGATGCAGGCTTCGGGCCATTTCCGCGCCTTCCGTCACATGCGACGCGATGGCGCGCGCGCTCAGGCGCGGCGACAATTCGTCGTGGATGTTCGCGCCGGTCTGGTTCTCGACAAAATACTCGGGACGCCGGATCTTGCCGATGTCGTGGTAGTAGGCGCAAACGCGGGCCAGCAGGCCATTCGCGCCCACTGCGTCGGCCGCGGCTTCTGCAAGCTGGCCCAGCATGAGACTGTGGGCGTACGTGGCGGGCACTTCCATGGCCAAGCGGCTGAGAATATGGTTGTTGAGATCCGAGTACTCCAGCAGTTGGATGTCCGTCGTGATTCCAAAGAGACGCTCCAGCGGCGAGAGAAGACCGGGCACGATGAACAGGCACACCAGTCCGTTCAGCGCGACGGAGGCCAGCGCGTTGACGCTGCCTTCCGTGCGCAGGGCGTCCTGTGCCAGGGCCATGCCGATCACCGCCAGCAACCCTACGAAGGTCGCCTTCACGGAAGCGCCGCCCATGTCACTGCGTTTGCGCACCATGAAGATGCTGAGCACCCCGGTAAACGACATCGCGCTCAACACCACCAGCACGCGCCAACTGTAGTCGTATTGAATGCTGAGCAGAATCGCGATAAGGGCGCTTGAAAGGGTCGCCACGCGCGTGTTCGTCAGAATCGCAATGAGGATTCCGCCGGCAGCTGCGGGAACGAGAAGTCCCGAGTCATCGAAGTACTGGACGACCCGTCCTATCCCAACGGTCGCGCACATGATGAGCAGCACGAGATTCAGGTCGCGCAGGGCGAACTGGCGCTTGCTCACCAGGAGCGGCAGCGATTTCACCAGTCCGAACAGCAGGAGCCCCACGAGCACCATGTGGCCCGCCAGCGCCCCAAGAACATTCGCGGTCTGCTTGTCGTAACGCTGCTTCTCATCCAGGTAGGTCTTCACGTCGTTGCGAGATTGCTGGGACCAGCGCTGGCCGCGGCGCTGAATCTCTTCGGTCGGCATGACTTCCTTCATGACCGGTTCCACGTGATTGCGCGCGATCTCGCGCGCGACATTGGTCTCTTCGCTGTCGAAGCGAAGGGTGTCTGCGAGGTAGATGCTGGCCACGGCAAGCGCCGCGTCCTGCAGCTTGACGAGGTCAACCGGGGCCTCTCCCGCGGGCACCTGCAGGGCGGTCTGGCTATCCTGGGCAATCTCCGCCAAACGGGTCTTCAAGGCTTCCGTGGCGTTTTCCATCGTATGTGCGTCAGTGAGCGGAATCTCGTCTTCCTGATAGTCGCCCCGGATGATCAGAATGCGGCGCTCCGGATCTTTGGAGAACTCGCTGCCGCGCTCGCCTTCCTTGAGGATTCCATCTTCCAGCACATCCAGCAGGCCCTGGCGGGCAAGCGTGGCGAGATGCTCGCTGTACGTGAAGAGCAGAGCGGGTGCCTTTTCCGGCTCCGGCGTTTTGGGAGTGCCCTCGCTCGTCGCGGGCGTGCCGGCATGCGCCGCCGGAGGCGTTTGCAGCCGGGGCGTGAGCCAGACCGCCAGCGCCTCCGCATCGCCGATGGACTGAAAAGGTTCCCCGCGTTTGACCAGTTCTTCGGAGTACGCCCTCGCGGTCCTCGAGATCACCGTGGCGGGAGTCTGCTCCGGCTCCGCCGCGGCAAGCGCCTCGCGAACAGCGGCCTCAACCGCGGGGCGTTCCGCCAGGATCGCGTCTACGGCCTCTTGCAGCAGCCCCACCTTTTCCTCGATGACGGTCTCATCCACTCGAAACACATCGGGGACCTTCGCGGCGGCCGCCTCACGCGCTTCCCGGGTCTTTTGCAGATCTTCGCTCTTAAACCCGATCTCCGCGATGAATGTGTCCTGCGCGATAATCCCCTCGATGTTGTAGTCCTCGGTATCGGTGCTGGGACTGAGCCGTTGGGTGATGGCCACCACCAGAAACGCGAAGGACACAATCAGCACGAGCCGTCGGATGTGCCGGTCATGCTGAGTCAACGGCGGCTGCTGGGGGCCGCGGTAGCTGCCTCCGCTCAATCGCTGACGCTTCCGTCCGATACGCGGGAACATCATGATGTCTTCCCCGGTTCAGACGCGTCGCCCACTTCAGCGGCCGTTTCATATGCGTCCACAATACGCTGGACGAGCGGATGGCGCACCACGTCGCTGCGGTGGAGATGGATAATGGCAATCCCTTCAGTGTCGCGAAGAATCCGCTGCGCTTCGACCAGCCCGGAGCGCGTGCCCCGCGGCAAGTCGATCTGCGTAATGTCGCCGGTGATGATCGCGCGAGAACCCTCTCCCAGGCGTGTGAGGAACATCTTCATCTGTTCCGAAGTCGTGTTCTGGGCCTCGTCGAGAATCGCGAAGGCGTGGTCAAGGGTGCGGCCGCGCATGAACGCCAGCGGCGCCACCTCGATGGTCTCCCGCTCGATCATGCGGCGAACGCGCTCGACGTCCACCATGGAATAGAGGGCATCGTACAAGGGCCGCAAATAGGGGTTTACTTTCTGCTGGAGGTCACCCGGGAGAAAACCCAGACTCTCGCCCGCCTCGACGGCGGGGCGCGTCAGGATAAGCCGGTTCACTTCCTTGTTGAGCAGGGCTGTGACGGCCGCGGCCATCGCCAAGTACGTCTTGCCGGTGCCCGCCGGCCCAATCGCCAAGGTGACTCCATGCCCGCGAATCGCGTCCAGATACCGCATCTGCCCCCGGGTCCGCGGCTTGATGGCGATCTCAGGCCGCAGCGCGCGCGCCGAATCCGAAAACATGGCGCCCAGCTCCGGCGCACGGCTCCCGCGCGCCTCGGTAAGCGCATACGTGACGTCGGCCAACGTAGGGGTGTGCCCATTGCGCACAGCGGCCAGCATTTCCGACAACAACTGGCCCACCATGGCCACTTCAGGGTCGTCGCCCATAATGACGACTTTGGCGCCACGGTCCACAATGCGAACCGGCGCCTCATCCTGAATGCGTTTGCGAAGCTCGCCATTCTTGCCAAGAAGCTTAATCGCCTCTTCCTGGCTATTCAGCAAAATCTCGTGTGACAGAGGACGTGCGACACTCCCTGTTATGGGGTCCCAGTGGTGCCGGGCTCAATGCGAATGATGTGTTCGCCCGGCCGAACGAGGCCTTTGCTCCGGCGGATGTCAGCCTCGACCTCCACCGGATCGCTGGTCAAACCATCCACGCGCTCGCGCAAGCGTTGCTCCTCGCTGGCGAGGGTCTGCAATTGCTCGCGCATGCCGCGCACATAGTCCTCGTTCTGCTTGTAAAAGTCGTACTGGCCCGCCAAGTCGCGGTGAACCACATAGGCCACCGTCAAGCCGGTCGCGGCCAGAAACACCAGGATATACCCCGCGTTAAACGCTCGAAACATCCAGTTCTTCTCGGGGACCCCTTGCGGGGTCCCCGCCTTACTTCCTCTTATTTCGTCTTCATTATATTGTAAAACGC
Organism: Candidatus Hydrogenedentota bacterium; assembly: GCA_020847495.1. Taxonomy (GTDB): domain Bacteria; phylum Hydrogenedentota; class Hydrogenedentia; order Hydrogenedentales; family SLHB01; genus JAHDWY01. The sequence goes on from JADLCA010000512.1 coordinate 9,809, forward strand.
CTGCTGACCCAAGAATTCTGCCTGGCTGCCCAGTTCTTCTTCGATCCGCAGGAGCTGGTTGTACTTCGCGATGCGGTCGCTGCGCGAGGCCGAACCCGTCTTGATCTGGCCTGCATTCGTGGCCACTACCAAGTCCGCGATGGTCGAATCTTCCGTCTCACCGCTGCGGTGCGAGATGACGGCGGTGTACTTGGCGCGCTGGGCCATTTCCACAGACTCCAACGTCTCCGTCAGGGTCCCTATCTGGTTGACCTTCACCAGGATAGAGTTGGCGATGCCCTCGCGGATACCGCGGCTGAGGTACTCGGTGTTCGTCACAAACAGGTCGTCGCCCACGAGTTGGATCTTGTTCCCGAGCTTCTCCGTGAGAACCTTCCAGCCCGCCCAGTCGTTCTCCGCCATCCCGTCTTCAATCGAGATGATTGGGTACTTGGCGGCCCAGTCGGCCAGGAAGTCCGCCATCTGCTCAGGCGTCCGCTCCGGATTCTTCTCCGCGCTCAGGACGTACTTCTTGCCCTTAAAGAACTCCGAGGATGCGCAGTCCAGCGCCAGCCAGATGTCTTTCCCTGCCTTGTAACCCGCGTTCTTGATTGCCTTTAGGATGACTTCGATCGCCTCGACGTTGGAGCCCAGATTTGGCGCGAACCCGCCTTCGTCGCCGACGGCGGTGTTCAGACCTTGCTTCTTCAGAACATCTTTCAGGGCATGAAACACTTCCGTACCCATCCGCAAGGCTTCCTTGAAGGATTTGGCGCCTGCGGGCATGATCATGAATTCCTGGATATCCACATTGTTGTCCGCGTGCGCGCCTCCGTTGAGGATGTTCATCATGGGCACGGGGAGCACGTGCGCGTTGGCGCCGCCCACATAACGGTACAGAGGAATCTCCAGGGCCGCAGCGGCAGCCTTGGCCACGCCGAGGGACACGCCGAGGATCGCGTTGGCGCCCAGCTTTCCCTTGTTCTTCGTGCCGTCAAGGGTGCACAGCACCTTGTCGATCTCGCGCTGATTCAGCGCGTCCATGCCCAGCAGCTCTTCGGCGATAGGACCGTTGACGTTGTCAGCAGCCTTTTGCACGCCCTTGCCGAGGTAGCGCTTCGGGTTCTTGTCGCGCAGTTCGACGGCTTCGTTTTCGCCGGTGGACGCGCCGGAAGGGACGGCGGCGCGGCCCATAACGCCGCTCGAGAGGTAAACATCCACTTCGATGGTAGGATTGCCGCGCGAGTCCAGGATCTCGCGTCCCGAAATTCCAGTGATTCGTGTCATGGGAAACTTTCTCCTTCCGTTCTAGTCTACTTCGTCCCCCGGCCCCGCACCAACAGAAATCATGCGGCAGGAGAACCGTTAATCGCGCAAGAATCAGCCTTTCCAGGGAAAGAACACGTCACGAAGGCCCCTGTTCAGGTAGTCGTCTTCCTCGTCGTCGGGGGCGGGAAGTTCACCCGCCGCAACACCTTGTGACTTTGCGGTTTCAATGGCGGCATACTTGCGCGCCATCAATTCGTAGGCACAGGAGGACATGACCATGACCGCCGCGCCGTACAGCACGAAGAACAGCGGCCAGACGGGCGCCGCGATGATGGTGAGCAAGAGCACCTGGAGAGCCAAACCTATCATCAGCATGGGGTTGTCAAGTACCAGGAGGACGGCCAGCTTCAGAGTGGCCAGGGTCCTCTCCCTCTTCTGTACGAGAGCGGGCATGAGTAGCAGGGCCGTGACTCCGAAAAACACCAAGCACCATAGAGCCAAGGCGCTGAGGATGTACCCTGCCAAGGGGGCCTTGTCCTGGAAGGCCGAGGCGTAGAACCAGACGCTTGTGCCCAGGCAGACAATCAGCCCCATGGAGGTCAGGCCGATACTCAAAGCCCCGCGCCAGTACATGCGTATGCCGCCCAGCATGTCAGACAGAGAGCCATCTTTGTGGTCGATGAGAATCTTGATCATATGTGCGAGTCCGGCGGAACCCACCGGCAAAACTACCCCCAGAGCCACCGTCAAGGCCGGAACCCCAATGAAAACCACCGTGGGCACGTCTCCAGAAAACAAGGCTACCCCCGCGATGGTCCCTGGAAGAGCAATAGCGATTGCCCAAATTGCATTGGCCACGATGAGTTTCCCCATGTGGTCGTAAATGACCCAGAACGACATTTTCAGTGTGCGCGTCAGCATGGCCGTTTGCCGGGGCGTCCTTGGAGAGCCGCAGCACCTTGATGACGCTGGGCGTTCGGTTCAAGGGAAGGACGGCGCGGGCCCGCGGCGGTGTCGCCGCTCGCTAGATGAACACGCGGACGCGGCTGCGCTTTTGGAGTTCGTCCATCCACTTCTTGTAGTGCACGCTGGCGGCCTCGCTGCGGATAAGGGGTTCGATGTCCTTGCGGACCTCATCCAGCGTGGCCAGTCCGGCGGCCTCCTTTTTGTCGATTGTCAGCAAATGAAACCCGCTGTCCGATTCCACGACCCCGCTGACTTGTCCCGGTTCGAGCCCGAATGCGGTATCTTCAAGGGCCTTCACGAGGTCGCCGCGCTCAACCCAGCCAATTACGCCGCCGTCTTCTTTGCCGGGGGCTTCCGAGTATTGGATGGCCAGCTCGCCGAATTCCGAACCGGCGTCAATGTCATCGCGTAGCTGCTCCAGGCGGGCCTTGGCCACGGCGCGCTGCGCGGCATCGGCCGGAGCGGCGATGAATATCTGGTAGCAGCGGACACGTTCGGGATGCTGAAAATCCGATTTGTGGTCTTCGTAATACTGAGCGACTTCCGACTCGGACACCACGATGCCGTCTTCGAGTTCGCGCATTTTGCGGACGGCCATGGTGCGCGCCAGCATCTGTTTACGGAGGCGGCCGCGCAGGTCGCTCAGGGTTTCGCCCGCGCCTTCAAGTTCCTTGAGAAAGGCCTCGTTGGAATCAAAGAGTTTCTTGTACTCTTCGAGGCGCTTCTCGACGGTATCGTCATCCACCATAAGGCCGGCCAACTGCGCCTCGCGCAGGAGAATCTTGTTTTCGATAGCCTGATCCAGCGTTGCGCGAATCTTGTCCTGGAGGGCCTTGTTGAATTCCTCCTCGTTGGCGGCGTTGCGGCGCAATTCACCCGCCTGGGGGCCCAGTTCGGCCATGATATCGCTCAGCAGAATCACTTCGGTATCGACATTCGCGACGACCTGATCGACGGTTTCGGAACGCGCGATGCCGGCGAAAACGGAGAATACAAGCGCCAGCCCGAGCACTGCGGGGAACCATGTCCGTCCCTGAGAAATCATCGTCTTCCAGTGTCCTTTTGGAGGCGCGGTACACGCGCCCGTTTCGCATCCCACTCGAAATCCCACATCGCCCGCTTCGTCCAATTGCGGTCGAAGCGGGTCCGCACACACTTTACAATA
>JADLCA010000513.1 GCA_020847495.1 Candidatus Hydrogenedentota bacterium
CGCCGGCCCGGTACGGATCGGGGTCGGTGAGATGAAAGCACTGACCGTTGAGACCGCGTTTGTGCGCCAGAAAGTCCATGGCATCGGCGACGAAATCCACGGGGACAATGTTGATGCGTCCCCCTTCAAGGCCGACAAGAGGCACCCAGCAGGGTAAGGCGTTTCGCACCTTCTGCAGGAACTTGAAGACGTAGTATGGACCGTCAATCTTGGAAATCTCGCCGGTCCGGGAGTGCCCCACGACGGCGCCGGGCCGGTAAATGCGATAGGGGATCGGGCACTCATCTCGGACGACGCGTTCCGCCATGTGTTTTGTGCGGAAATAGGGGTGCTGAAAGTCCTCCGCTTCAAGGAACATGTCTTCGCGCCAGTATCCGGGGTAGGTCCCGGCGACGGCGGTGGAACTCGCATACTGGAAGCAGGCGGCTTTGAGGGAAACGGCCAGCTCGACGGCGTGGCGGGTACCCTCGATGTTTGAGGCAGTGAACTGGGCATCGTCGGCGGTCATGATGTCGTAATAGGCCGCGAGATGAAAGAAGTGCGTGATTCTGCCTTTGAGCCTGGTCATTTCATCGCGGCGCAGCCCGCAGTTGGGCTTCAGAACATCGCCGCGCACGGCGACAAGGCGTTTGGCGTTGAGACCCAAGCGTTGGCGCAAAGCGTCCAGTGTGTGCTCGGATCCCTTGCGCACCAGGCCATAGATGACGCCCTTGCGGCGGGCCAGGCGTTCGATCAGGTGGCCGCCGATAAATCCGGTTGCGCCGGTCACGAAGTAGCTCATGACGGAGAATCCTTCTCGTGGAATCCGATTGCCTGGGAACAACGCCGCGACGCCCGCCGCGACGCGGTGCGCGGGGTCGCGGTGCGCATGCCCCATGAAGAAGCGCACACGAGCGTAGTGTAGCGCACGGTTCGTGACTTTTTCGACTCTGTCAATCGAATTCCCCGCAGTCTGTAAGTGTTCCCAGGGCGGGGTTTTCGCCCGCGCGGGCCAACCGCGAGATCGTTGTTTTGCGTTAGCCCGGGATCGCGTTTGTAAAGAGTTACGATTTCGCTTGCAAATGGCGTGGAAATTCATCAGGATCGTGGCGCAATCGCGGAGACGCACGGATTAGGGGAAACAATTCATGAGCATTGAAAAGCATACAGAGCGGCGAGCCTGGGCATTCCAGGCTTTGGATGAACTCCAAACCTTCCTGCAGGACCCCGATTTCGAGGGGACATTTGAAGAAGAGGATGCGGGCATCGAACGCAAGCGCATTGAGCTGCGCGACGGAAAGTACAGGGTCGTGTTCCTGGGCGCCTTCAACGTGGGGAAATCCACGATGATCAACGCGCTCTTGGGCGACGAGTATTTGCCGACCGTCCTGGAGGAGTGCACGACAAAGATCACGCACGTGCTGCGCGGCGATGCCATGCGGGCCGTGGTGCGCCTCCACACCCCGTGCCTGGTGCAGGAGGTGGACGGGCTGCGCGGTCTGCTGGAAGCATTCGGCATCGGCGCGGTGGTCTCCTGCAATGAGCAGAACGACGAGATCACACTCGAATACGCGGAGTGCAATCCGCGGGCGCTGCTCAATACATTGCGCGCGCTGGTCACGATGAATGCCAGCGAAGATTTCCCGCAGCTCGAATCGCTGCGGCGGAGATTTGACGAACTGGTGGTCTTTCTTCCCAACGAGGCCATTGCCGAGGACATCGCGCTGGTCGATTCGCCGGGAGCGCACACCATTTCGGACACGAACAAGCGGATCGCGCAGGAGATTATCCCGAACTGCCACCTGGTGATCTGCCTGCTGGACAGCCAGAGCGCGGGGAATGAGCAAAATCGCGCGTTCATCGAGAGCATCATCAAGCACAAGCACCGGAAGGTGTTCTTCGTGCTGAACAAGTCCGACCAACTCAACCCGCACGAGATCGATCCGTTGGGACGCCGCGGACCTGCGAAGGATCTCATGCGCAGCCTGGAGGGCATCGTTCAAAACCCGGAGATCTTCTTCGTCTCGAGCCTGTACGCGTTGATCGCGACCCATCTTCAGGAGCAGCACGTCAGCCTGGAGGACGTCGACAAGAACGCGAAGGTGAAGATCCCGTTCCAGGTGCATCAAGGGTTCATGGAGACGGATGATCCCGCGAAGGCCGCTGCAGGGTACTTGATGGAACGCAGCAATTTCGGGCCGCTCCGCGAGCGCCTGATGAACTATCTCTACACCGAGAATCGCGAGGGCGCCATCGTCGAATCCATCTGCACATTCATCGATGCGACGGCGTACCGGTACGCGCGGCCGCTGGAGACGAAGCTGGAACTGACCCGCAATGTGCCGCGCCTCGACGATCTGCGGCGACAGCGCGAGCAGTTGTCGCTTACGTTGCAGCGCTACAAGGCGCAAGGACAGCGTGTCGCGGACGAGTTCGACGCGATGGCGAACGGCGGCAACCTGGATGGCGCGCAGTTCCCGGGTTACCAGGGTCTCGTTGAGAACTACGTGAGCAAGGCGGCCATCGAGGAGGAGATTCTCAAGCCGCTGCGCGCGTGGCTCGATGCAGGGGATAACCTGAAGACCGCGAAGAAAGAGGACTTCCAGCCGCTGACCAAGGAGCTGGAGTCCAGGATCGACGCGTTCATCGCGGCGCTCCAGGTCAAGATCGACCGGTATGTGGATGAGGTTGAGGGCCGTTCGCGCGCACGGGCTTCCCAGATTGTCGCGGACACATCGTCCATCGTGGGACGTGGTTCGGTGGAAGCGAGCCGGGCCAGCTTGGTCGCAGTGGACGCGGGCATGGGCAAATCCTATGCGGCGTTCGGTTTTGTGGGATTGCTCCTTGGGGCGGCGGCCGGCGCGGGTCTCGGGTACGCCTCGCTTCAATCTCCGCCGATTGTGGAATTGGTGACCACCAATTTGCCTTCCTTCCCGCAGACGGTAGAGGCGTTCACGGCCGCGGGCGCCGCGAAGGGGGCGGTCCTTGGTCTTCTCCTCGGGTTGATCGGCCGCACGTTTGGGAGCAACGAGGCGCGCAAAGCCAAGCTCAACCTGCGCATCGGCGAGCGTGTCGAGCAAGTCCTGCAAAAGGCGACGAAAGAGCAAGTCCTTCAGGCGCTTGACAGCCGCCGCGGCACGTTCCGTCTCGCGCTGCAGGGCGCGTTCGACAAGGCCTTCTCCGGACTCACCAATCAGATCAACGCGATCCTCGCGGAAGAAGAGAAAATCAAGAAGGAGCAAGAGGAGATCATCGCGCGGTTGGAGCCGAAGATCGAGGCCCTTCACGGACTGGGTGACACCGCCCGGGACTATGTTTCCGAGGGTCTTGCCACGAAGTCCGCTGAGGTCGCGTAAGACCAAGCCAGGAGTAAGCGCCGGTGAAACCGTTTGACCGGGGGGTGCGGTCGCTGTTCGTAGCATTGGCCGTGGGTCTAGCGTGGGGTATCCGCGGCGACTTCGGCCATGTGTTGGGCGCATCATTTCCCGGCGCCATGCTGGGCTTGTCATTCGCGTTTGTGTCTGGGCAGCGCGCCATGTTCCGGTGGATGCCGGTCATGGCCGCTGCCAGTGCCTTGGCTATCGGCGCGGGCGGGATGATGAGTTACGGCATCCTGCATGGCTATGCGCAGTCGGACACCTTCATCAACTATTCCTACGGATTCTTCACGCTGGTCCTGGAAGGGGGCGCGTGGGGCACTTTCGGATGCGGTATCCTCGGTCTATTGCTGGAGCGGGACCGCGTCAAGCTTCGCGAGTGGCTGACGGCGCCCATCGTCGTTGCTCTTTCGGGATACGCGATCTTCTTCGTAGTGGTGCGGGTCTGCGGGTTCCACATCAATCCACCCCGTTCCGATCTTTCTATCGCGTTTACGGGTGGGGCCATCGGGTGGATCGCGTGGCTCGCACTCACGAAGCGCAATTACGGCCTGAGGGGTGCGATACTTGGCTATCTGGGTTTCGGTTTGGGAATGGCCGGGGCGCGCCTGCTGGCCAATGCGAGCGTGCATCAGCCGTTTCCGGTGAACCACTGGAACATCATGGAGGTCGGGGCCGGCTTCTTCGGAGGCTTGGTTTTCGCGTGGGGCATGCTGGGCCCAAAGGCGCCGGAAGCGCCACGGAAGCTGCCCTTCACGGTACTGAGCGTAGCTTCGGCCATCTACGTGATGGGACTCATCCCACTGTTACACCGCATCCTGCGCATCAACCCCGAGAAAAGAATCGAGGAATGGGTCACGGCACTATCCGGGTATTCGTACGTCGACGCGGAAGCGGTCAGCCGGATGGTATTGAATACCATTCACGTCACGTGCGCTCTGGCCTTTCTGGGAGCAGCAATCTGGGTACTGGCCTTCGTCAACGACAGAAGTCAGCTCCGCGCGTTCCCGGCGTTGTATCTTGGGGCGGTGATGCTGTTGATCCAGAATCTCAATGTCCTCTACTTCTTCTACCCGCGCCAAGAGGGCACAATCAACATGCACTTCGTCTTCTGGGTACTCTTCAGTATTATGATGGTGCTGGCCTTTTTCATTCAGTGCAAGCGAGAAGACCTACCGGACGCGGATTTCGAGCGTGTGCCCTGGTTGCGCTGGGCGGTGACCGGGGCCGTTGTGTATGTGCTCATCCTCGCGGGGGCTACTATCACCAACGGCGAAATCACCATGCGCTCGGCCAACACGCGCTGGCCCGTGTGGGCGTGGAGCGACGGTCCGTTTCCTCGCTGAAGCCGGCAATGCCGGCGTACGCGCAGTCACAACAGTTGATTCAGGAGAGGGAATGCCTGTGCCCATGAATATTCAAGTTGTTGGAGCCGGGAGCTGGGGTCTGGCCCTGACGCGGCTGCTGGCGCGCAACGGCCATCGCGTGCGGCTCTGGTGCCGCGAAGAGGACCGGCCGGACGAACTGCGCAGAACCCGGCGTAGCCCGTTCTTTCTGCGCGACATGGCCTTGCCGGAAAGCGTGGAAGTTTCCCGCAAGGTTGATTCGGAATCGGATATGGCAGTGCTGGCGGTGCCGTCGCACGCGATGCGGGCTGTTGCCTCGCAGTTCCCGTTCTCGCCCGCGACGATCCGGGTGAGTGTTGCGAAGGGCATCGAGAACGACACACTTCAGTGTATGCACGAAGTCCTTCACGCGGTAAGCGGGCCTTGCCCCGTGCTCGCGCTTTCGGGGCCGAGCCACGCGGAGGAAGTCGCGCTCGACCTGCCGGCCTCGGTGGTGGTTGCGGGAAAGGATGCCGCCGCTTGCGACAAGGCGCAGTCCGCGTTCGTGTGCAAGACGTTCCGGGTGTACACCAGCGCGGACGTCGTTGGCGTGGAACTCGGCGGCGCGCTCAAAAACGTGATCGCGATTGCCGCGGGCGCATGCGATGGATTCGGATTGGGGGACAACACGAAGGCGGCGCTGATCACACGCGGCCTCGCCGAGATGGCGCGCCTGGGCGCGGCGATGGGCGCGGAGCCTTTGACCTTCGCGGGGCTCAGCGGGATGGGCGATCTGATTGTCACATGCGAAAGCCGGCACTCCCGCAACCGGCTTGTGGGCGAAAAGATCGCTACGGGCATGCGTCTGGAGGAGGTTCTGAATTCGTCGCCTATGGTGGCGGAAGGCGTACGCACGGCCAAATCCGCATACGCGCTGGCCGAGCGCCACGGCGTCGAAATGCCCATTACAGAGCAAGTCTATCGCGTGCTGTACGAGGGGGCTGATCCGCGCGAAGCGGTAACGACCCTGATGCTTCGCGACGCGAAGCCCGAGCGAGATTGAGAAGTTCCGTTCTTCTCGCCTGACAAGCCTACTCTGCTACCACTGTTTCCTTGTGTGTCTGCGCGCCATTGGGCTGGCCGGATGGGGAGTGCGAAATGGCTTCGCTCCCGGGCACCTTGCCCTTGTATTCGATCTCGCAACAGCCCCGGCACACGGCGAAGCCACTCTCGCGGCGTTTCTGGCGGAAGGCGCGAATCACCTCATTGTTCCTCAATTCCTTCAACGAGTGTTCGCGGACGTTGCCAACCATCTGAAGCCAACAAGGGTACACGCCGCCCTTGGCCCCGATGGTGAGCGAGGACCAGATGGACCGGCATTCGAATTCGCGCAGGTTGTAGCCCTGATCGTAATGGTTCAGCACTTCCTCGAAGGGCATGCGCGGCATGCGGACTTCGATGCCGACGCGCCGGGCTTCCGCCAAGGTGGCGCGCAGCGCGGAATCGAGGCGCTTGCGCTCGATGACCGGCTGGCGAAAGTCGGAACGGCTGAAACTCGAGGGATCGACCCGGCCCAACTCCGGCAAGTCGTGCACCCGCGTTTCGGTCAAGAGGTTCAACACATTGGCGCCCGC
>JADLCA010000514.1 GCA_020847495.1 Candidatus Hydrogenedentota bacterium
ACTGGACGAAGGCCGCAAGAGCAACCTGACTGCCGCGAGTATCATTGAAGATCGGGCATTCGTGAGCTACGACGCGCTCGGGCGCCCCTACAGCCCGGGAAACTTCGATGGGAAGTATGCCGGCCCGGTCACACTGCGTTATGCGCTCCAGCAATCCATCAACACCGTGAGCATCCGGCTGGTGGATCGCTTCGGCATGCCGCTGGTACGTTCCTACATTGAGCGGGCCAAGGCGTTTTCCGCGCCAATCGATGATTCCGCGGGGCTGACCATCGGCCTGGGCACGCATCAGGTCACCCCGATGGACCAGTGCCTCGCGTATGCGTGCTTCGCCAACGGCGGCATGTACCATCCGGCGGTATTTGTCGACGAGATCAAGGACCGTGACGGCATCACGCAGTTCAAGGCCACTCCGGACGACGTGCGGCGTTCCGCGCACAGGGCATTCGAGCCGGATCTCGCCTATCTCATGACCTACCTCCTTGAAGGGGTTGCCACGTACGGAACCGGGGCGAAGACGGCGGACCTCAAGCGGCCTCGCGCCGGCAAGACCGGCACCACCAATGACGCCCGCGATGTGTGGTTCTGCGGGTTCACGCCGTACTACACGTGCGTGGTGTGGATCGGCTACCGTGATAACCGTTCGCTCGGCCGTGGCCTGGAATGGACCGGTGGGCGCCGTGCCTGCCCGATTTGGACGAAGTTCATGCTGAAGGCGCACGAAGGCCTGCCCTTGCAGGACTTTGAGGTGCCCAAGGGCCTGGATGGTCAGCCCCTGGTCGATTTTTTCGACGTCGCACGGCAAACCCGGGATAGTTGGGCCGGAGGCTTCAAGGAAGTCTTTCTGAAGGGTACCCGGCCGCCTTCATACCGGACGGCAGAGGAGCGGGCCTTGGAAGAGCGGGAGAAGCAAATGGAACAGGAGCTGCTCGCCCCCACCGAAACGCCTGCGCCCGCGCCCAGCGCGGAATCCACCGCGCCTCCGCCGCTGGTGCTGCACCAATAAACCTCCCGCTCCAAAGGAGCGCCACCAGGAGCGCAGGCATCCCTGCCGGCATCTTCAATCAAGACACAGGCGAGGGCGCCTGTGCCACACGTCCATCTCCGATTTTGTGGCCGTCTCGAATTCTTGAAGTCCACGGGTAACCCAAAAACTTGGAGAATTCGAAGCAAGTCAACGCTGGGCAAGCGCGTGTGGCACAGGCGCCCTCGCCTGTGTCTTGATCAGTACTTCGTCGGGTTGCGGCTGCCAGACCTGCTCTACTCCCCGACCAAGTGTTCGAGGTCTTCGCGCGAGACGGTGAACAGGTCCATATCCGTGGTAATCGCGCCGAGGCTGATCAGGCATTCCGTGAACAACTCGCGGGTCTTCAGTTCCAGCTCCTGGTTGCCGAGGTCGGTCATGCAGCGCAGGATGTGCTGACCCTTCTTCACATGCGTGCGCTCGTCGGAGCGAATGAAGTCCGCGACGTGCGCGAGCACGGTGTCGTTCTCTTCCCGCGCCTTGTCGATGAGGCTGTTGATCGTCTTCAACACGCCGACTTCGCCGAACAGGTTGATCTCCGCCATGGCAAACGCGGGTTCCATCGGCCCGCGGCAGGTCGAGCCAGTGAGACGGTTGGGGAGTTCGTAGGGATCGTATCCGGAGGCGAGCAAGGCGCGGTGGCCGATCTCGGTGTGGCGCGCCTCGTCCCACGTGATGCGCGCGAGGTCGCACTCGGCCTTGAAGTCGATGAAGCGGATGTCCCACAGAAAAGTGCCGAAGGCCTCGATGGCGTCGACTTCATCGCGCTGCGTGCGGATGAAGCGCAGCCGCAGGCTCTCGTAGGCTTCCTTCGGGAAGCGCGGCTGGCCGTCGGCCACATCGTAGTCGCCGGTGTGGTGGAAGGTGGTGAAACGCGAATCGCGTTTCGGCGCCGTGTTGCGCACGTAGGGCTTGTCCGCGGTGCGCAGGTGAGACGGAGGCGCGACCGGCGCGTCCACGCCGCTGATGCCTCCAATGCTGCCCAGCAACTGCTGCAAATGCCAGCGCCACGCGGTAAGGCGGCTTTCGTCCACGCCGCCTTCGATGTAGGCGGCCACGGCGGCATCGGCCCATTCGAGCATGGGCTCGTAATCGAGCAGGATGCGTTTCATCGCGCGGATGGTCGGTGTGTCGGTCACGGAATCGGTGAGATCGATGTGATGACGGTAGGCGATGGACAGCGCGCGCCCCGCAACCTGGTGCATGCCCACGAGCAGTTCCGGCGCGTCCGCCGCGGACAGCATCTCGTCGATGAAGCGGTCGATTGCCTCGTCGCGAAACGCGTCGATAGTCTTGAGGCTCTGCTCCTGCTCGTTCAAGCGGGTCCGCAGCGTGTGGGCGGCGTCCGCGTGGTAGAAGATGTGACGCCCCGTTTCGAGTTTGACCTCGAACTCGGGTATGGCGAGCGTCCACGAACCCAGCGCCTGGGCGAGGCGCCGCTCGAAATAGAAGAAGCGCAGCAAGCGCCGTGCGTTTTCCTGCACCGTGAAGTGGCCGCCGAGGGAGCGCTGGTCCCGCGGAAAGCGGTAGGGGAAGGCGCGCCGGCGCTCCGCGGCCGCTTCGCGGCTTTCAGGAAACGATACGACCTCGTAGCGGGTCGTGGGAGACGGATTGGATGGGGGATTTCCATTGCTCGGCATGAGACAGCCCTCCGATTGCATGTGTTCACCAGCGGGCCCAGCGCGTGCAGCAAGCGCGCTGCCCGGTTCGTTAGTATACGGGCAAATTGGCCCGCGGGTCCAGCGGGCGAACCAGCATCTACGAGAATAACAACCAGACCTTTGGCGTGAGGATAGCCCGGCATATTCACCTCTGAAAATGGACAGTACTGCGCGTATACGGTGCGAAGCCGGTTATCGAGGGTAGTATACGTACTCTTGAAGGCATGCCCATAGGCATCCTTCGACCTTGTTGTACCGCATCCCCGATCCGAGCGCCAGAGGAGCGTCAGGCAGTCGGGCACCAAGCACAAGCCCGGCTTTCAGCTCTTCTTCACGGTAACCCATAGGTTCATGCCCAGCTCGAAACTCCCGCATCGTATCGCATTCTCTTCAAAGCCTGCCGTGGTCAGCACGGGGATGATCTCCCCGTGGCTGTAGGCGTCCTTGTGCTCGTCGATCTCCTCGTGGCTCACGAGGCGCAAGCGCGCGAGCAGGCGCAGGAGACCCGCGGTCCAATGCGCGGGAGTTGTCAGTATCAGCATCCCGCCGGGTTTCAGCACACGCCGCACATCGCGTGTAAGCGGCGCCAAGCGCTGAGGCGCGATATGTTCGAAGACGGCGAGCATCGTGACGACATCCGCGGAGGAATCGTCGAACGGGAGGCGCGCATCTGTATCGACATCGAAGTGGAGAACGTCAAGCCCCTGTCTTCGCAACTCGGCATGCCCCCCACCTGCCATCACGCGGTCGAGTCCGATCTTCTCGCGAAAGACCGTCCCGGCCAGGAACACCGGGTACGCGCCGCAGCCAATATCGACGATGCGGCCCGCGCGCGCCTCGTCAGGGATCAAGGCGTTCGCCATGCGGGCGCGTTGCCGCGCGAGGAAGCCTTCGAGGAGACCTCGACCCCGGGTGCCGCGCGCCGCGTTCATGGTGGGGCGCCCGCGGACGTCAAGTCGTAACAGTACACGCTGGAATCGCGCGCGCGGAATTCGTCCGTCCGCGTTCCGTGTGTATCAAGCCAGTACAAAAAGAGCTTCTCCTCTTCGCCCACCAGGGCTTTTGGATCCTTCACAAAAACAAGCCAAACGCGCGGGTTCGCGGGGAGTGCCTCCAAGTCTTTCACATAATACGACCAATCGGCCCGTGAGGTAATCCCCGCGCGAAACGGCATGTCGTGGCCATCTCGCTTCAGGCAATAGCGAAACGGGAACTGCGCCCAATGATAGAGATAGACTTCGTCGCCGGGTTGGTGGCGTTCGACAAGGTAGTCGTACGCGGGGCGCACACCCTGGGCCGGATTCGGCGCGGCCAGTGTGCGAAGTCCGCCAATCGCGGGTTGAAACAGCATAACCCCGGCCAGCAGGCCATGGATTAGCCGCGTGCGCGTCTGCTTGCGCACAACTTCAAAGCCCTCGGCCAGCACGGGCAACATGAGAGGAACCGCGAAGAGCACGAAGCGATCGGTAAACGGGTAGCGCCCGAGTCCGCTCGCGAGCAGCGCCACCGCCACCGGGGTGAGGAGCAGCAGAAGCAAG
>JADLCA010000515.1 GCA_020847495.1 Candidatus Hydrogenedentota bacterium
AAGACAAATGGGATTTTGCTCAGGTCATTTGGCGGTATTGCGCGATTTGAAAAGAGCGATAGGCGGAGAAGGAGCTCCAACTCAATTCGAGTGAAGTCTTGTGCCTCGTCACAGAAAACCGCAGGGTATAGTGGCTGCGGAATGTCCTCATCCAGAAGGTACCTAGTCAGGTCTTGGTCGTCCCAAAGACCGTGGACTTCAGTCGTGTGCTGATACCAACCCTGCCAGACCCGCTCATAGACAACGTGATAGGCTTCCGGGGTTACGGTGATTTGGTTATGTGGAAGTTGGGTGTACTCATCAGCATCAAGGTGTGTTTCCGAGCTTAGGCCTTTGATATAACTGCGTATAACGTGCCAGGATATCTCCGGTCCGTAGTCTCGAAACGCGGCACGCTCCTGCGAGAAGCGGCTATGCCACATAGCTCGGAACCTCGGGTAGTCAATCCGGTTTTCAGGCTTGAAGCGCTCGTTGCGAATGTCGCGCGGCAACAAAGAGAGAAGGTGAGGATAGAATTCTCGGAAGGCATCCTTGAGTATGTCAGCAAAGCCGGACACAAGCTTAGCAGCATCCTCATTTACGGAGAAAATCGCTTCGCTTCGCAGGAGACGCTCAACGAACAACCGAGCAACACGCAACAGGTCACCACTCGCCGTAAAGTATACCGGAGGCGCGCATGCATGCAATTGGGGATTAACCGAGTACTGGTACAATAGATCTGCAAACAGATATTGAAGAATTGTTGACTTCCCACTTCCCGCGCGCCCGTTGATGAATAGAGGAAATGCGCCATCGTGGCGCCGGGCAGAGGCAAGAATCTGCGACTCCTCTGGAGAGAGTGCCATATTCGCAAGGGTTTCTTTCTCCAGGTCGATCCATAGTTCTTCGCTTGCTAGCACAAGTGACGGATAGGCTCTTCGACTCGCCCTGAGGACTTGGTCTAGGTCTGGGTCAGGTAGTTTATCGCCGTAGTCCGCGCGTAACTGCTTCTCAAGAGCTGGATCATCGCCTGTGAAGGGACGCAACAGGAGGAGGGCATTCTCTAAGCGGCGCACCAGAACAAACCAACCATCTTTGTCCATTAACGGAATTCTATGAATTCCCGTTGCCATTCCCAAGGCATCACAACACGGCTTGTTGAACCGAACAAGCTGAGGTTGAATCCT
The DNA here is from genome assembly GCA_020847495.1 of Candidatus Hydrogenedentota bacterium. Lineage (GTDB taxonomy): Bacteria > Hydrogenedentota > Hydrogenedentia > Hydrogenedentales > SLHB01 > JAHDWY01. The sequence continues at coordinate 1,167 of JADLCA010000515.1, forward strand.
GGGATCAGAAATGCACTCGATCCACTCACGAGTTTCGCAGACGAGTTCATCACCGGTTTGATTTCCATGATGGGCAAAGGCGCTATAGAGAAATTCGTATTCCGAGTTGGAAGGCGCGGGCTTGGGTGTTGGGGGATCTTTGCGAGTTCTCTCTTGAACAAACCGCTCCAGCTCGCCTGGCTGTAGAATCTCTCTAAAGTGGCGCTCTCCATACTTTATGGGGTCCTTTCCAAATTCATTCTCATAATCGTGGTCTCCGCGAATGAGAATCGCCAGGAATACTATGACGGCATGTTCGGCGATGAAGTGCTGTTCGGCGATAAGTCGTCCTTGTCTGCCGCCAAACTTCTTCTTGACGATATACGGGGGAGGGAAAGGATCGAAGAGATTTGTGCTTTGGGCCGTCTCCAACCGAGCCTGAAATCTCTCCAAGTCGGCATTGAGTGCATAGCGGTCAGCATCGTCTTTACACCGTTGGGTCAAATACACGAGTATGGCCATGGTGAAAATGACTCCCAGAATCTTTGTTGTGACCGTTCGCTAGCTAGCTCCTTATAGCTAAAACTAACAGACACCCGAGCATTGTATTGCAAAGAGGCTCACGGCCGAGGTTTTCCATTGTGCAAACAGTCATTTACCCTCATCCTTAAAAGAGGCGATCTTCCTTTTCCCTCGGAATTCAGGTCGCTCTAGCCGGTTACTCTTGTGAGGTTCCACGGATCTGCACGCAAGCGGCAAGTGTTCGTCATCAGAGTTGGTTACACAAGGGATCTTCCGTAGCCCTCCTTGCTTCTATGTCAACGTCTTGAGCACGTGTCACGTGCATACCCCATCCAGTGAGAGGAATATGAGGAGCAAATACGCCATAAGTTTCCAGACGAGGGTTGGAGGGCTTGTCCTTCCTATCCAACCTATGCATGTCCAAACTCTGTTCAACATCGTAAACGGTCGGTCGCGCTCCGACTCGAATGCGACTTCCGGGGATTGACCCCGTAACCGTATCTCTTGAAACCGATGCGCCTGCGCCAGTGAACCATCCGTGGCCACCACCCCGCCATCTCGAAGCCGTTCGCTGATCAGGTGGAATCGACGCTCTGAAAGCCACTCCCTGTTGCTCCCGCCTTCACCAGAACTATCGTAGCGGTGGAAAAACACACCGATATCGGGTACGTGTTCTATCGATTTTTCGCCAAAGCCGCGACGGCGATTGACCGTGATTAGATCGCCAGTTTCTATAAACTCGTATTGTTCTCTGCGGGTACATGGAGTGAGGAACGGGTAATTCCTGCCTGTGGTCTCGTCTGTGCGGTTCTCCATTCCAGCCGTAGGCTCTCCATCGAGATCAAATCCGACGAATTTCACTTTCTTCGAGCCAGCAAATAACGGACGGGCGTTTAGTGCGGAATCATCCCTGAAGTAGACAATGTCCACAAACCAGAAGTCACGGATATAGGGGACAAAGGAAGAAAAGGGTTCCTCAAAGTCATGTCCCGCACAGGGGTAATAGAACGAAGAACCTCGAAGGTGCTCTAGTGATTGCGGGTCTATGTATGCCACGTCAACTCCTCCTGGAATCGGGGAGTATTTCTGACTCACATCCTCTCGAGGTGAGCATACCAGAAACATCCTGACATAAGATAGCTCCAACGCGGCTATGAGAGTGCCTCAAACGCCGCCACGTGCAGCAGATGCCCGTCGTGCCAGAGGGCGGAGCCGGCGACGTTCTCGGCGTTCACGTGGAACTCCACGCCCGCGCCCACGGGACGGTCCACGGGGGTGAGACCCGCGCCTACGGTCTCCAGGAATTGCTGGGCGTCGGACGCGTCGGCATCGCCTTCTGGCACCACCGGCTCCGGGTCCGTGGCCGCCTCGAAGAAGTACGCCTCGGACAGCCGCTCCCACAGTCCCGCCAGCATGTCGTGCGTGCCGAACACCTCCACACCCACGACCTTCCCACCCAGAGCAATCACCGCGCCGCGCGCGTCGTCGGGAAGTCTTACGTGTTTCCGGTAGGCATTCAGCCGTTCCCTGGCCTGCTCGTACGCGTCGATGAGCGAGTCGGTCCCGGAATGTGCACCCGCGCGGTCCAGGTACTCCGCCACGTTGTCCCACAACCGACCCTGGTCGCTGACGGGGCGCCCGCACGCATTGCGCTGCGCCATGACCCCGGCGCTCTTGCGTCCTCTTGCGCGGGGCGGCGCAAAGTGGGTGGCCCGGAACCCGGGAGACACCTTGCTCCAGCGGCCCCGCTCCACGCAGCTGACCGGAATGACCAGCTCGGACTTCTCCGCGACCAGCACGGTGATGTTCACCACGCGATTCTGCTTGGCGCCGCTGAGGATCTCGCCCTCGGGAATGAGCAGCGGCCGGTCCCCGCGGTTGACGACCATGAGTTCGGGCACGCTGCCCACGTCGGAGACCTCGCGGACTTCGGCCGTGCCACCTTCGATGGCCTCGCTCAGGATGGCATGGTGGCGGGCGTGGCCGTTGCCGCCGTACAGGGGGAACAACTGGAGCCTGTCGTAGCCAACGGGCGCCCCGAGCCGAAGCCCCAGGAGGGCGTCCCGGACCATATCTGCCACGCGGTTCTGCCCCAGTCTCTCCGCCACGCGGGCACGGCCCGGCAGCAGGGACAGCAGGAGGCGCGTCTCCGGCGTAAGGTCTCCCCGGTCCAGCAACCACAGGCGCTGCGCGAGGTCCCGGATGAGCGCGGGGTTGTCGCAGGTCTGCGCTTCGAGGTAGGCCTGGAAGACGACGTTGTGCAGAACGTCTCGGAGTGTGTCCACCCTCCGGCTGTTCTTCACCCAGTCGTGGGCGTGGGCGCTGGCCATGACGCGCAGGTCCAACGCCTGGTCGCGGTGATGCCCGTCCGGCCGTCTGACGACCGTCCCCGCCAGGGACACGGCCCTGGAGTCCAGGAGTGGCGCCAGCCAAGCCACAAGGCGTCTCGGTAGATAGCCCACCTGCTCGCCGTGAGCGTTCATGACTCGGACGGCATTCGGGTCGTGGTGGTTCTGCGGGTCCCGCTCGAGGACCACAGCTTCGCCCACTGCCGCACGCGCCGGGTAGTGCTCAGCACCGGCAATGTGCGTCTCGATTACCCCCATGATTTCGCAATGCATAGCATCGTCTTCCATGATGCCTCCTTTCGTGACCAACCTGGTCCCGTTCGCATTCACGCGTACGACACGCTGAGCGGTTCCCCGCGGAAGCGCAGGGTCTGAGTATCCGCGACGTAAGTCGTGACCCACACGATCGGCCCTTCGTCTCCCTCGCGCGTGACGACCGCCACGCACTCCTGTGCGAAGATGCGGAAGCGGAAGTACCAGGAGCATTCGCCCTGGGCCTTGCGCCGCCTATAGCCTGGACGGTAGCCCAGCGCGTGCATCTCGTCGGCCCGGAGCTGACGCGCGTTCTGGAACCACACCCTCGCCAATGCCAAGGTCGGAGTGAAGCCCGCCACCTCGGAGAGGCGGTCCTGGGCGTGGTCCGTGATGACCAGGTCCGCCACGCGGTTGAGGTCGAGGAATCGTCTGCCCGTGATAGCCATCGTCTTGCTCCCTTCTGGTTGTCCCGCCGCCCTGCATGGGTATTGAGCATGAGACGTGCCAAAGGTCAGGATCGCTGCAAGCCCTTGGAGTCTAGAGACTTGCTACGCCAGGACGGGATTTGGCCTTGACGGGATAGCTCAAATCGTGAAGAATAGCATCAGGAATTGATGTCTACAGTTGTCACCGGGAGACCGCCCATGCCTCGCAATGCATCCGGAACCGCACTCCTCACGGACAACGGGGTCGATGGGGCCTGCGCCGCAGCCATGGGACTCCTCGCCTTCCCCGGCGCAGAGGTCATCGTGACCAGCGCACGGCGCATTGGCGTCACACTGGCCTCGCTCCAGGGCAAGACGTTCGGCGCGGTACACGTCTGCGGGGTCGGCATCTACTGCGATTGGATGGAGGTGGAGAAGGCGGCGCGCATGCTGAAGGCGGAAGGCACGGCGCTGCATTGGCACTGCGGCCGTGGTTATCTAGACGACCGGCTTGAGGAACTCCGTGGCGTGTGCACGCCCGCCTTCATGCACGTTGGTACCAACACGGCTGCGGTCGCCCGCACCCTGGGACTGGAAAGCGCGCGGCTGACCACGCTCGCCGCTTTCGACACCCACCTGCCCGCGGCAACCTCCCTGAAGAAGGCCACGCCCGACCAGACGCTGTGGCTGGATTTCATCGAGGCGGCGCTGGCCCAGTACTTCAAGTTCCAGGACAGCGCGCCCTACGTCCATGCCATCAGGTGCCTGGCGCGCGGCGAACTCGGCGAACAGGAGCGGCGTCTGACCGAGGCCTTCCGGCGCACGGGGTACACGCACCTCCTCTATGGCCAGTCCGACTCTCTCCGGCATTTGAAGGAGCGCATCCAGCGATGCGCCGACGCGAACCGTCCGGTCATCATCACCGGCGAGTCCGGGGTGGGCAAGGAGCACGTGGCGCATCTGCTGTGGGAACGCGGCCCGCGTGCGTTGGGACCGCTCATTCCGGTGAACTGCTCGCTCTACGCCGGGAACACGGCCCTGGCAAACAGCGACCTCTTCGGGCACAAGAAGGGCGCCTTCACGGGAGCGAACAAGGACCGCAAGGGCAAGTTCGTGGAGGCGGATGGCGGGCTGCTCTTCCTGGACGAGCTGGGCGAGTTGCCGCTGGAGGTGCAGGCGAAGCTGCTGCGGGTCGTGGAGGACGGCAAGGTGACGCCCGAGGGGGCGGACCGGCACGAGGCGGAGGTGGACGTGGGCATCATTGCTGCGACCAACCAGGACCTCGTCGCGATGGTGAGGCGAGGGACCTTCCGCGCCGACCTGTATCACCGGCTGGCGACGCTGCGCATCCACGTGCCGCCGCTGCGCGAGCGCACAGGAGACATCCGGGGGATCGCCGAGCAGCGCCTGAAGACACTGGAAGCGGAGGGGCACGCGACAAAGTTCTCCGAACGCGACTGGCGCTTGCTCAAGGACTACGACTGGCCCGGCAACGTGCGCCAACTCATCAAGCTCGTCGACCGGGCCGTGCTCCTCGGCCTGACCGTTCCAGAGGCCCTTCGCGAAGAACGCGAGCTGGGCGAGGTCCGCGAAGCGCGGGAAAACGAGGCGCTCAATCTCCTGCCCACCGAACGCCGGCAGGTCCGCCCCCTGGACGACGTGGTCCGCCAGTACGCCCACAACGCCTGGCTCCTCCACGACAAGAACTACTCCGCCACGGCCAAGACACTGGGCATCGCGGAGAATACGCTGAGGTACAGCTACCTGAAATAGCCGACAACGACGCCGTTACGGAAATTCTTATTCTAGAGATGCGCACTCACAAAGCAACAAGAATTCTCCCACAGGCGTTGAAGCGCTTGGCCTTTGGACTTGAGTTCACGTCTCCCGACGTATTGAAGATGGCCATTCGTATTGTCGTCAGTATATCCACATCGACGGTTCGCGTGACGTTTGGATGATTCGTCCCACACTTTGGGTGTACCCGTGGCGGACTGTTACGTGAGCCACGTGACAGTCGGTGAAAGAACCAGAGGAGGCAAGGATGAGTGAAGATTTCTCTCAAGACCAGAACGATGCACGATTGATCGATGTGCAGGGGGTAGCCGCATTGTTGGGTTGCTGTACTCGGTCCGTGTACCGATTTGCCGACATGGGGCGTATACCAAGGCCAATAAAGCTTGGGCACCTCGTCCGATGGGATCGGCAGGTGCTGGATAAGTGGATCTCGGACGGATGTCCCGACATGCGCGAACGAAGAAGGTCTAACAAGTAAATATTGGGGTCACACCACGTTCAAGATTGATGGGGCTATGGGGCCTTGAGAACACCTTCAAACATGCACAGGTCTACGATATCCGTCAATGGTCTTTTTTTGCTGAGCAGTTACCTCCTTTTAGGGATAGGCGCCACTGACAGACCTCAAGCGAACGACACGGCTTCCTCATAGCTCGCTCTTCGTCAGCGAGATAAGTCGTGTACACGGAGGTTGGACTTATCGCCGCTTCCGTGGTCTTCCCGCAATCCTGTGCAGTACTCCGGTCTATTGCGAGACTTAGCACGACACGCGAGGTTCCGCGCACTACCCATAGTCATGTTGATCGTGTTCAAGTCCGGGCGAAGCCAGCATTGGCGCAGAAGCACTTGAGCCGAAGATCGCCGACTTACGCGCTTGGGCTACTCGCGGAAGCGCTGTGTCACGAAATTCTTGGGACAGATATGGGACAGAATCCGTATAGAAGGGAAAAGGACCCACGCCTTGTCTTGCGTAAGTCCTTGATTTATATGGCGGGGACGACGAGACTCGAACTCGCGACCTCTGCCGTGACAGCGGGATTTCGGCCCTTTTGCTGGGGCGAGTGCCACCAGGGACTTACGACGTAAACCATTGAAATAAATACGATTAAAGTGTACTTGAAAAAAATGTATAGCGTTTTGCGGTATGCCAAGGTATATTTATCCAGCCTTCCTACAGCCTTACAAAGGACGGCAGAAAGGACAGTGAATATGCCTGAAAAGCTCACGGAACGCTTCGTAAAATCGGCCCCAATCAAAGAGAAACCCTACGAAGTCTTCGACACGGAACTCCGAGGACTCCTCTTTCGGGTTCAGCCTTCCGGACACAAGTCCTTCTATGTCCAGTACACCACCCCAGGAGGCAAGCATCGCCGTCATCGCCTGGGGACGGCAGATGCGGTATCAGTTGCTCAGGCCCGTGACGCGGCCAGGGAGTACATGGCGTCCGTCCAACAGGGGAAAGACCCCGTTGAG
>JADLCA010000516.1 GCA_020847495.1 Candidatus Hydrogenedentota bacterium
ACCGGCCGATTGTGATCCAGCGGCTGCGCCGTTTCTTCATGTACTTGAAAACGAATGTTTTCGCGCCGGACGGTGTAACCCGCAAGCCGAAGCCCGGACAGCCGTTGCACCAATAGAGTTGTCGTTTAGGCCCAGCCTTGATGGACCTAAGAACAGGATCGAGGAAGTTTATTGTCGATGGCATCCATGCTCACATCTCGTTTGCGTTAGCACTTCCGGGCTACTCACTGGGCTACTCAGAAGCTCTTTACAACATGAGCAGAATGAGCAGACATGAGCAACCGGAAACTGTTGCTCTGTGCGGGCTACAGAGAAGTGACATGAAATGAAACGAGCAAAAGGAAGGGGAGTGACTTCTTTTTGACTTCAATCCTCTGTAACCCTTATCCAGTCTACGTTACAGCGATTAACAACGAGTTAAAGCAACTGCCTTCTAAGCAGTAGGTTGCAGGTTCAAGTCCTGCCGGGATCGCCAGTTTCTGCAAATTATTCCAGTGTGTTAGCTGGGTGTGCGAGAAAATCAGATAACACAGAAAACCTTCGGGCTACTCACTGGGCTACTCAAACCTATTCGAGGTGTTGGTAGTCGTCCCCGTCGCCTAAATTTCCTGTGGATTGTTGTTCATCCACGCGCCGGTATCCCTTCGGATCGCGAATCCAGTCATGGATGTCGCGCAGATAGAACGCCTTGCGCATCGAACTCCTATTGCCCGAAAGCTTGTGCGGCTTTGGGAAGGTTCCGTTATGCACGCGGCGGTCGATCTCCTGGCGCGAGATGCCGCACAATCTTGCTGCGAGTTTGACCGGGATCAGCGCGTTGCTCTGGATCATCAACGCGGCTGTGACCTGTGCGTCGAACTCCGGCTTGATACTCATGGTGAAGTCTGTCATGGCTTTCGCCCACCGTTCTTCTCATGGAACGGTCTTCCCCGTGTGAGCCCTCCGGGTGCATTCGCCGTTCCGTGGCTAAGGAAGGGCTCTATCTCCATTAAACCGCAATCCGATTAAGACTTCGTTAAGAACTCCCCGGAAACCCGCTCTGGAAGCCAACTTTCGATTCCGCAGGTGCGAAGGAAAGTCCATTTGTTGCGTTGGGAGAAGAGCGGCCCGGCGCATTTGTTCGTTCCGTGATCCCCGATCCGATCCCTGGCCGGAGAGCGACCCGGCCGTCATTCTGCGTTCCGTGCTTGTTGTGCCGCCGATGTTCTCGGTCCTGCCACGCCGAATGAACTCATCATTGTCCTTGCCGCGCCTCTTGCCGACGACGATGGGGCAGGGGCTTAGTGTCCGGCGTGCGTGGACGGTCGCGGTTCGCTTTGTGCGGCGTTTGCTCTGCTGCTTTTTGACGGACGGCCCGGACGCGATTGCCAGCCTTACTGCGTGTCATGCTGGCAGACAGGCGGACGGGTTCAAATAGTTTTACCCGTCAGTTCGACTAAGGCCGCTTGCGGCCAAGTCTCTCTAGACGGTCCCCCACAAAACTTTTTGAGCCCGTCCTTTCTCCTGTCTGCTGCGTGCTCATGACACGAGGCTGGAATGGTCCGGCCCGTGAACCGCTCAAAAAGGAGCAAACATCATGACCGCACAAACCGAAAACACCGCCACCGCCCCTGCCCCCGAACAGGCGTCGAACCGCCCCACCCACATCGTCCGCAAGAAGATCGGGCGCGGCAAGAACACCGACTTCGAAACGCTCGGCGTGGCCTGGGACCGCGGGGACGGCAGCTTTTACGTCAAGCCCTACGGGACGCAGGTGATCGACGGCGGGTTCTATGTCTTTCCGGCCAAGGATCAGGACGGCACAACCCAGGAGAGCGGCCAGTAGGCCGCTCTTTTCCCAACGCAACAGAATAGGAAAGGAATCCTGACATGGCGACATCGGAATGCAATGCGTGCGGCGGAACGCTGCACTGGGACTGGAGCGAAGCCTTCGCGAAGTTCGGCTTCGGCGACGGCGACGGACAAATCCAGACCTGGGTGGTCCGTGACGTGCTGATGAGGGCCGGCTATACCGTCATGGCCGACGGGTGGGGGATGCACAACACCGTCATCACCTCGATCGAGAAGGACGGAATCGAACAGATCCCCTACGACCATCCCGACTACCGCTTCGGCTACGACGATCCGCGGAAATTCTTCCCCGCCGATCTCGTGAAGCTGCTCGATGAGGCATTTCCGCCGAACACGCGGTATCCCTACATCTGGTAAAGCCGGACGCACCGAACGCTGCGGCGCACACACGCCGCGGCGTTTCCTGTGTTGACCGTTGATCCCGCGCAGCCTCTGGCACGCTCAGGAATTTGTTCCTGTACGGTGAGGTGTTCTTCGCTGACTCCTTGGCCTTGCGGCCAAAGCCCCCGGCAGCGGGCCAGACTCCTCGTTCGTTTGCGAACGCTGCGGACCCGCCGCCGGCCCCTTCCCCGCCCTTGGAGGAGTCCTTGCTGTGTTCGCTTCCGATCTTCGATTTGTGTTGCCTCACTGTCCTTCTTATGGGAGGCGCCGCCAGCACAGACCAAGTGGCTTGCCGCCCCGCGCACGGCTTCAGCCGGAGCAGGGGACACGCGGCAAGCGCCATGTTATGAAGCCTCTGGCGTCGAAGCAGCCGCAGGGTGCGAAGACGCCGTCATCCGGGAGCCGGAGCGCACGGGCGGCGCTTCTTTTCGCCGCCGCAGCATAGTTCCGGGTTTGGGGAACCCGGCGCTAAGGATGACCGCAAGATGTGTGCGTGTAGTACAAACGAAATAAAATTTCGTTCGTCCCACGCACCATCTTGGCAAGGGGAACCCGCTCCCGCGTTCCCCGTTGCATCCCCTCCGGCGCATGGCGCGGCTCAGTTGGCAGGCCAACATCGAGCGCCATGCAACCGTTTCGCCGGTTGATCACTCGTCAGGGTACTGGCCCCCGACACCCGCCAGTCAGGGCGTTCCTGCCCCGACACCCTGACCCCTTCAGGGAGACCAAGGGAGCTGTCCGCGCTCCCTGTGGAACCCATCGGCCAAAGAGCCTTCGCGCCCTTTGGAAACCTCGACCAACCGTCCGCCGGTTGAATGCCGCCAGCGTTTCGCCGCTGGATCACGACCGAGGGTTTCCGCCCCCTGGAGACGGGCAAAGGGCCAGCCGCCCTTGTGCAATCCGGCACCGTCTTCTCTGAGCTGTTAGGAAAATACACCCTTCGGCGTGGTGCAGGTTGGTGCGTTTTGCTGCACACTTACGCCTTGCCCATTTCCCCCCGGACCCACCGCTGTTTATGGCCCGTTCGAAACCGCCCAAGCGTTTCACGATCTCCCTCGATGCCGGGGACTATGAAGCCCTGCGTAAACTCGCTGAGGGGCAGCGTCCGCCGCTGCCGCTCCAGTACGTTGTGCGCCTAGCCGTCCGGCGCTTTCTCGACCAGCCGGAAGCCACGCTGCTCCGGCCCGCCGGAGACGAATCCCGGTGAAGCGCGCAGATGCAGCCATTCGAAAGGACAGCTCGGCCAGTTCGTCCCGCTGGGAAGCCCTGGCGGCCGATCCGACCCGGCAGCTTCCGTTCGCCAACGCGGACGGCGACCCTGTTCTTTGCCTCGAACCCAAGCCCGGTCCGCGCGCCATAGAGGACGATTCATTCCCGTTCGAGGCGCTGAGCGATATCGCGGAAGTCGAGAGCTGGCGCAAGGAGATCAACCGCCCGACCACCCATATCCACAAATGGTGGGCGCAGCGTCTCGGCACCGTCTTTCGGGCGCTGACCATCGGCGCGTTCGCCCCGTCCGGCGCGAACGGATTCGACCTGTTCTATATGCCCGTCCGCATCCCCGGCGGCACGGTCTTCGATCCCTTCATGGGCAGCGGCACGACCCTGGCCGAAACCGTCAAGCTGGGCGCTCGGGCGATTGGCCGCGACATCAATCCGGTCGCGCATTTCCTGGTGAAGTGCGCGCTGTCCATCCACGACCGCAAGGCCACCCTCGAAACCTTCCGCGCCATCGAGCGCGACGTGGCGGACGAGGTTCGCAGTTATTACCGTGCGACCTTGCCGGACGGCACCCAGGCCGACGTGCTCTATTTCTTCTGGGTCAAGACGGTCGATTGCCCGTCCTGCGCGGCGCCCGTGGATCTGTTCGGATCACAGATATTCGCGCGCCACGCCTACCCGAAGAAGGTGCCGCAGGCGCAGGCGGTCTGCCCGCATTGCGGCGGGATCAACGCGGTTCATGTCGAGGACCGCGACGTGAACTGCTCGTCCTGCAAGAAGGCGTTCGATCCGGGCGAGGGTCCGGCGAAAGGACAGAGTGCGGCCTGTCCCTCCTGCGATCACAGTTTCCCGATTGCCAGGACGATCCGCGCCTCCGACAAGCCGCCCGCGCACCGGATGTACGCGAAGCTGGTCCTGCTGCCGGACGGCAGCAAGGCCTACCACCCGATCACCGACGAAGACCGCACGCTTTACGCCAAGGCGGAGCGCACACTCGCCAAGCGCAAGAACGCGTATCCGGTGGTCGCCATCGAACCCGGCTATAACACCAATCAGGCGCTGGGGTACAACTACCGAAACTGGCACGAGATGTTCAATGCCCGCCAGCTTCTCTGTTTGTCGATCCTGGCCGAGCGTATCCGGGCAATCGCCGATCCCGTCCTGCGCGATCTCTTTACCTGTCTCTTCTCCGGCGCGCTGGAGTTCAACAATATGTTCGCCTCCTACAAGGGGGAGGGGACCGGCGCGGTCAGGCATATGTTCGCGCACCATATCCTGAAGCCCGAGCGCGTGCCGCTGGAGGCCAATCCCTGGGGCACGCCCAAGAGTTCGGGATCGTTCTCCACCATGTTCGAGGGCCGTATCCGCCGGGCGCTCGATTATGCCGACGATCCCTTCGAGCTTCGCGTTGCGGGCAAGGGCGGCAAGACCGAAAAAATCTTTGGCCTCTCCGAGAAAATCGGAACGCCCGTCGCGGAGACCTACCGCGCCTTCGCCAAGGGCGGGCGCGTCTATCTCTCCTGCGGGGATTCGGGATCGACCGACCTGCCCGACGGCAGTGTCGATGCGGTCCTGACCGATCCGCCGTTCTTCGACAACGTGCATTACTCGCAGCTCGCCGACTTCTTCCATGTCTGGCAGCGGCATATTCTCGGTGAGAACGGACTCCGCACGGATGGCACAACCCGTTCGGACCGCGAAGTGCAGAACGCGGATGGAGATGAGTTTACCGACCGCCTTGCCGCTGTCTGGCGCGAGTCGCACCGCGTCCTGAAAGAGGACGGGTTGCTCGCGTTCACATATCACCACTCACGGCAAGAAGGCTGGCGCTGCGTGTTGCAGGCATTGATGGAGGCCGGCTTCGGCATCAGCGCCGTGCATCCGATCAAGGCCGAGATGTCGGTCGCGATGCCCAAGCTCCAGGCCAAGGAGCCGATTGATCTCGACATCATTCTTGTCTGCCGCAAGCGTTCGCGCATGGAGGCACACCGCTGGAATGGCGATCTGTGGGGCACCGTCGCGCCGCCCGCGCAGGCGCAGGCCGGGCGGCTGCGCGCATCGGGGCGAAGGCTCAGCCGCAACGACGTGCGAATCATCGTCATGGCGCAGCTCCTGCGGCAGGTTTCACGCTCGCCGACGATGGCGTCCGCGCTGCATCTTCTCGATACCGCCAACGGCGAGACGGAAGCGCTGATCGACCGCATTCACGCGGCGGGCGGGGGAACACCCAACAACAAAAACCTTTCACCGGAGCGGACCTGATCGTGTCGAATGCCTCAACCCTGTTCAAAGAATGCGTGCAGGCGATCCAGCGCGGCGAACTGATCGAGCGCGAAGGCCGCAGCGACAAGGAGTTTCATTTCCAGAACTGGTTCAAGCGGCGGCTTGAAGCGGCCGGGCTGAACTTCGACTCGCCGGGCCGCAATTCCTATCCGGATTTCCGCCTCGTGCGTTTCGCGGAAGGGTTCGAACTCAAGGGTCTGGCCTATCCTGGCCGCGAGGCCGATTACGACTGCAATTCACAGGTTCCGTGCGGCGAGCATAACGGGCGGCAGGTCTATTACGTATTCGGGCGTTATCCCGTGAACCCGGACGGCAACCGCTATCCCGTGCTCGATATCGTCTTGTGTCACGGCAGTTTCCTTAACGCCGACAACACATACATTCACAAGAACAAGAGTTTCCGGGGCTTCGGCAGCTACGGCGACATTCTCGTGCGCGACCGCAAAATGTATGTCGCGCCCACGCCCTTCGCGCTGGCGGACGGAACGGCGCACCGCCGCACGCTCATCGTTCCCGAAGGCCATGCGGTCGATACTGATTTGGTGGAAGTCGGGACACTCACGCGGCGCGAGGTCGAGCAGGTCGTCGTGGCCTACAGCTTCGACCTGCGGACCAACGAAATCGTGACCACCAACGTCCCCAACCCGAGCGCCGGCCGCGAACACGTCTTCAAAGCCTACCGCGTCGCGGGCGATCCGGCGGATGTGGTCAGCTTGCGTGCACGCAGGCGCGTGCTGGCGGAATTGAATGCGGCGGAAGCGGACGACGACGAAGGCGAGTAGCGAAGCATCAGTTCGCTCACGCGATGGGTGCAAGAACGCTCTTGCCAGACATTCACGCGTTTTCTATGACTGTAGGTTCTGTGCAAAGGCTGCTGCCGAGCAGAACCGCAGAGTCCGGCTATTAGACTTGGAGGTATCTGCCCGATAAGAGGGAAAATGACAGACGAAGTAAATCGCAAGGCAGTACTAGTCTCCGCGTTCAAGAGCGGAGTCTTCCTTGATGCTGTCTACAAGTGTTATTTGGCTGAACCGGATGAACGCGAGGATTTGCCGTTGGAGATCGTCAACCTGCATAACGACGGTCATATCAACGTACTCGCTGAATTCGAAAACCTCAACAAGGAGCAAGGATCTGGTCCAGGCTTTTTCATGACGCGCAGTGTCTTCGAGAAGGCGCTTCCGAATATCAAAGCTCCCATAAGAGATGTCATGCGCTGCGTCCTGCAACTTCACAAAGCCGCAGGTCAGGATATGGCTGCTGGAACAATCTTTAGTGCTTACATATCCCATTGCGAAAAAGACCCGGCACGTCCGCTGGAAGCGATGAAGCTCATTGAGAAGGAGCACGATCAGTTTGCAGATATTCTTCCGGCAACGGTTGAGGCGGGGTCGCGAAAGGATAATCCGTATTTCTTAGCGGAGGTGCTTCGTCTTAGTCAGCATCCGGAGGTGTATTTACGTCGGCGCGCAGTCTTCTCCCTATCGCGTATAGAGTGGCCCAATGGAACAAGAGTTCCGGACGAAGCGCTCTCAGGTCTCAAGAAGGCGGTCATAGAGGATGATGACGAACTCCTGGCGAGTGTTATCAAATCCGCGTTCAAGCTCTATCTGCAGGACAAAACCACTGAGGCGTCGGCCATCGAACTGATTGACAGTGCGCTCTCCAAGGGAGATGACTTCGCGCTTCATGCTGGCGCGACGATTTTCGGGTTTGAGACTAAGGAGATTCCAGCATCTCTTGTGGACGTGATTCTTGGAAACCTTAAGCGCGTCAAGCCAACGAACAAGGGCACGCTCGACAATATCGACTACGGGATCGCAGCCCTACTGAAAGACGACCGGGCAGAAAAGGCGATTCGCTTTCTTGAGGAGTACCTGCTCCTGCACGCGGGCACACTGACGATCAAGGCTTTTGACAGCGCATCCAGTGAGATACTGACGAACAAGACTTTGCTGAGCAAGGTGACAACGCGCTGGTTTCTGAATGGCGCGCGCGTCTTGTGCGAGAGCGTGCACGATATTGGCGGAAGACTTCATGACGGAGACTTGCAGATTGATGTGGACGCGGCTGAGTTGATGACGAAAGACCTCACGCACATGGTGTTCGTCGCACGTAAAGCCATCGGGTACTTCTTTATCAAGCCGGTTACTGCCGCAAGCATCCTGATCTCTCTGATGCGGATGGCACCTGACGACGAAACTCTGGAGCATCTTGGCCAGTTATTGTTCGACCCTCTGTTGGTGAATTACACAGGCAGCGCACGGGAATACGTCGAGGCGCAGACGCAGCAGGAAACCGGGAAAGTGAAGGAAACACTCGTCAAGGCGCTGGCTGCTATCGAAGCGTACCTTGAAACATTGAGAGGTGTTCCTGACCTTGCCGCATTGCATCCCAGCCAGGCGCATAGGGAAGCCTATCGCCGCCATATGTCGGAATCGACCGCAGCTTCTATGAAGGAAGCCGAAAAGTACTCCGTGTTTCTACACCTTGTATCCAGGAGCACGCTGCTCTATGGCCGGAAGTCCATCAGCTACGTTCACGCCGGCGACGGCCCGCCGCGCCGGATGGAGATTCCTCTAACAAGCCATAGTGTTCAGATGGAAGTTCCGAGGATGGACAACCTCGATCAACATGGCCTGAATTATATGCTGCGTGTCTTCCGTGCGGAGCGCTTCCGCGCATGAAACTCATCATCAGGGAATATCTGTCTTCTCTTAAAGAGCGCGGCGAACTTGACGCGGTATTGCCAGATCTTCTCAGCCAGCTTGGCCTTAACGTCTACTCTCGACCTGCGCGGGGTACGCGGCAGGACGGTGTTGACGTGGGAGCGGTAGGAAGCCTGGATGGCGGCGCGGAGAAGGTTTATCTCTTCTCGATCAAGCCGGGCGATCTTACGCGCAGGGATTGGGACGGTGATTCCGCGCAGTCGCTTCGTCCGTCGCTGAACGAAATTATTGATTCCTATATCCCCAATCGGCTGCCTGCTGAGCACCGAGGCAAGGACATTGTTATCTGCATTGCGATTGGCGGGGATGTGCAGGAGCCAGTTCGCTCGCTTGTCACAGGCTTCATTGGGCAAAACACAAAGGGCAACATCACATTTGAGGAGTGGAACGGCGATAAGCTCGCTTCATGTATTCAGTCCAGCTTTCTACGCGAGGACTTGCTTCCCGATCATGCTCGCTCCCATCTTCGTAAATCTCTCGCGATGCTCGATGAGCCGGATGTGTCGTACCGCCATTTTGCGGAGCTTATCCGGTTGCTTTCTGCGGTTGATGAACTGAACGATGTGCAGCGTGTAACTTCCATGAGGCAGATGAGCATTTGCCTCTGGATTCTATATGGCTGGGCGCGCGAAGCAGAGAATATCGAGGCTGCATACCGTGCAGGTGAGCTTACGCTTCTTAATGCGTGGAGTATCGCGAAACGTCATGCGGGCAAGGACAACAAGACAACTAGAGCGATGCAGGCCGCTCTCTCATCAGTCTTCACGGCATACCACCAAATTTGCAGCGAATTCCTCCGAGTCAATGTCCTGCCTTATGCGGACAAACTGCACGCCGTGTCATCCGCTGTGTGGGGTTCAAACATCCTGGATGTAAACCTAAAGCTCTTTGATCTTCTTGGGCGGCTTGGCCTTGACGCGCTCTGGGCGTCCTGGGGCGCACAGCGGTGCTCCGACGACGAAGTCGCTGCGAGGGAGGCGATGCTTGGCGAGGCTCAAAGATGCGTAGAAGCGATCAAGACCCTTATCAATAACAACCCGACATTGTTCTTGCCGTTAAAGGATGAACAGGGAATTGATATTTCGATAGCTCTCTCGGCTCTCATCATGGACGGCGGTAGCCGCGATTTCATTCTGACGTGGCTTAGCGAGATGCTCGGTCGGGCCAAGTTCGCTTATGAAGCGCATATGAAATATCCGAGTGTCTTGTGCTCCTATACGGAGCTTCTTGATCATCCGAAATCGCGAGAGGATGACTATCGCAAGAACGTGACGAGCGGGAGCATTCTCTATCCGGTCATCGCGCTTTGGGCTGCACTCCTGCAAGATCAACGGCTTTATCGTGACGTCGCCCAGGTGCAGGAGTTGATGCAGCACTGCACCTACCAGTTATGGTATCCAGACGAGCGCTCTGAGGATCACTTTTACAAAAACAGCGATGCACACGGGGCGGTGCTAGCCAATTTGGCTCTCAACATTTCAGAGAAGGAATTCCTAGCGCAGGTATTTGGCGAATGCGAGGAAACAAAATATTTCGAAGACCTGTCAGCTGTGAAATATGGCTGGTGGCCGCTAATTATTGTTGCCTGCCGTCATTATAGACTCCCGTTACCTCTGCACTTGTTAAATGGATTGCGCTCTCAGGACGCTACGAATCCGGCCGATACCACTGTTAGCACAGACACAGCTAGCGTAAGTGAGAAGTCCAATGGGATATCTGCATAAAGAATGTGGAGAAGCGTGGTTGCGTGGGCCTAAGGACACGGATAAACGCTCTTGAGTAGTATTTGTCGAGGCAGATATCGGCGAAGTAATGTGGAACGCAGGCAGGCACGGAGGAGTACAGACCGGGCAAGATGACTGCTGGTCTGTCACTGCTCAGGAAACACGTGGGCCGATAAATCTCCCTTAGGGACTCTGCCCCTCGGCGCGCTTCACGCAAAAATAGACGGTCTCCCGAGGCTCCGCGCTGGCGCTTGTGCGCCCGCCGTCGATTTTTCGTTCCGCTTGCACACCCCCTTCTCGCCGAAGGGGCAGGGTTGCATGCGCAACCCTCTTTTCATTGTCAGGGGGAAAGGTCCGCGAAAGTTCGCGGGCCGCGCTCAACCTCCATGACCGAAAAGGAGTTCGTCATGTCCCTGCAAACTGTATCGCTGTCTCAACTCGCGCCTTCCAAAGTCAACCCGCGCAAGCTGTTCGATGGTGCCGCCCTCGAAGGGCTGGCGGCCAGCATCCGCAACGATGGGCTGTTGCAAAACCTCGTCGTCGCTCCGGCGAAGGGCAAGACCTATGCGATCATCAGCGGCGAACGCCGTTACCGCGCCTTGAAGCTTCTGGAGGAACGCGGCGAATTGCCCGAGGATTTCGCGGTTCCGGTCGAGGTGCGCGGCGAACTCTCCAAGGACGACCGTGTCCGCATCGCCGCGGTTGAAAACCTGCAACGCGCCGACCTGACGCCGCTGGAACAGACCGCCGCCCTGACCAAACTGGTCAAAGGCGGGGAGCGGCTCGAAGACGTGGCGGCCAAGACGGGATTATCCGCAAAGACGATCAAGCGGCGGCTGGCGCTCAATGCCCTGTGCAAGGAGGCTAAGGCGGCGCTCGAAGCCCATGCGATCTCGCTGGCTCAGGCCGAAGCCCTGACCCTTGGGAGCGCGGACGCCCAGAGCGAATTGCTGTCCGCCATCAAAGACGGGCAGATCGTCCATCCCGCCGAACTCCGCGAATGCCTGACCGAACAGCGCCCGTGCGTTGCTGATGCCATCTTTCCTCTGGAGCGGTATTCGGGGCGCATCACCACCGATCTCTTCGCCGAAGGCGAAACCAGCTACTTCGATGACGGCGAACAGTTCCTCGCCTTGCAGAAGGAGGCGGTTTCCGAACTCACCGCGCATTACGGCCAGACCGCCGCATGGGTCGAGGTCACGGAAGGCTGGCGCATCCAGCGCTGGCAGTATGAAGACGCACCCGAAGGCGAAACGGGCGGGGTGATCATCAACATCAACCCGCGGGGTCAGGTCGAGATTGTCACCGGACTGGCCCATGCCGTTCTTGAGGAGGAGACGGTAGAGGCTCTTGCCGAGAACCCCATCGCCCCGCCGAAGGTAAAGCCCTCCACCTCCGCCACTTTGCGCCGGATTGTCGCCCACTGCAAAAGCGCGGCCATTGGCGAATTGCTGCTGGCCCATCCGCGCAAGGCCAAGGAAGTCGCCGCTGTGCGGCTGCTCACGCGCTCTAGACCCCATGAAGCCTATCCTGCTTCGGAGAAACAGGCGGAGCGCCAGACCCCCTTCGCAGTGCTGGATCGGCAGGCCTTGCTGGCCGCGCATCGCCTCAACCTTGAACCGGAGGAGGGGACATTCGGATGGGATATTCTCCGCCGCAGCGAATGGGAGGACACCGCGCTCTATGAATCGGTGAAATCGCTCTCCGATCATGAATTGGAGGAACTGCACACGCTGCTGCTGGCGCTCTCCTTCGGGCAGAGGGATTGCGAGAAGCTGGATCATCAGGACAGCCTCTTTAACCGCGTGGCCCAAGACCTCAAGGCCGATCTGCGGAACCACTGGAGGCCCGACCGCGCCTTTCTCACCCGCCGGAACCGCGAACAGTTGATCGAAATCGCCAAGGAGAACGGCATGGCGGAGGGCAGGGGCGGTATCGGGAGTTACAAGAAGTCCGAACTGGTCGAAGGCATCCTCTTTCACGATTCTCAGGCGCGGCTGGCTTCATCTCCCACACCCGCACAGCGCAAGGCGCTGGACTGGTTGCCGGAGATCATGCTCTTTCCGGCCCTCGATCCCGATGCGCGGGACGGCGTACCGGAGGCGAACGCTTTCGAGGCCGAAGCCGATGACGGTGCCGACGACGACGAAGGTGAAGCGCCGGAGGACGAGGTGTCCGAAGATGCGCCGCTTGAAGATGATCCTGTGCGCGAAGCCGCGTAAATCCTCTTAACCGCCGCACGGTGTCCGGCGGGTCCGCCCGCCGGACGCTGGCGCGTTCTTGCCGTTTTATCTGCTGGCGCCGGTCTTTGGTGTCCAAAGCGTCGCCGTCTCCTTTCGGTGCGGTTTTGTTTTTTTGCTCCCCGCTCTAGCCGCGTGCGGCGGACAGCGCAACGGGCGGCCCGCTCCCTTCACGTTCGTTCCCGTGTGGCCCGTTCTCCCTTCGCCGTGCTTCGGGTGCGCTGCCGCCTCATGCCCGCGGCTCCTTGGGTTCGCGTCAAAACCGCAACCCCGAAAGGAGACTTACATCATGAAACTCTTCACCAAAGACCAGCACAAGCGCCTGCTCAGGAACGGACAAGTGAACGCGCAGCGCCAGATCGACGGGCTGGACACAATCGACCATCCGCCTGTTGTCAAGCTCTTTACGCCCGATGCCGCCTGCACCTGGCTGCTCTCGGAACTCGATCCCGAGGACACCGACATCGCCTTCGGCCTGTGCGATCTCGGCTTCGGCACACCGGAAATGGGCAGCGTCCGCCTCTCGGAAATCGCCGCCGTGCGCGGGCGGCTCGGCCTTCCGGTCGAACGCGATCTGCACTTCACGGCCACGAAGCCGCTCTCGGTCTATGCCGACGAAGCGCGAAAAGCCGGACATATCAAGGCGTGAACCGCTACCGCTCGCTCGTCCTCCGCCAAGTTCTGGCGGAGGACGTTCTCGTTTTCAAGGAGGTAGCCAAATCGTCCGAGCGCAGATCCTTATGGTCAGGAGTGTCTAGTTGTCGGGGACGGGACGATTGGACGAGTTAGAATCTGTTCTTCGTGGCCATGCAACGGCACACCTTCGAGAAATCCTGTGCATCGAACTCCCTGATAGCTTTTCTCAGATCGTCTTCCGATGTTCCGCATAGCTTGACGTAGCTCTTTTCAGTAAACCCACCGGCCCGTTGGTTTCTTCTTATCTTCGAGATGTGCGGGCACGTCGCCGTGTGCAGGACCATGTATTCCGAAGATGGAGTCCGCCTGCAGTTTACGACCAGCCCGCCCGGATTCTGAGTCAGCCATTGCAGATAGCGATCATCGTTGTCGTCAAATAACAGTGCCATAGCCGACAACCATTATCCGAGTCATATTAGATATGCAATCGTGGACTTGCATCCATCTGCACGGCGCTCTATTCATAGATAATGGTTGCCGCCGTCTCTCCATCCATAGAACCCGCGCCGCGTCTTGCCGATCTGCGGCGCTTCTACGGGCTGCTCGACGAACTCGCCCGCCACACGGGAGGCCCGCGTCGCCTGGCCGACTGTTCAGGCCGGATGGAGTGGCCGCAGCGCGGCGTCTACTTCTTCATGGAGCTAGGCGAAGTCCGGACTGACAGCGGAAGCGGGCCGCGCATCGTGCGCGTCGGGACGCACGCGCTTAAGGATCAATCGCGCACGACGCTCTGGACACGCCTGTCTCAACACAAGGGTCAGCGCGATGGCAACGGCAATCACCGCGGCTCGATCTTCCGTCTTCTGGTTGGCGCGGCGCTGTTGGCCGACGACCCGGCTCTCTGCGCCACATGGGGGATGGGAAACACCCCCGCCCGCGCCGTCCGCGAGGCCGAGCGCGAACTGGAGAGCCGTGTGAGCAACATCATCGGCCGGATGCCCTTCCTTTTTCTTCACGTCGGGGATGTGGCCGGAGCGCAGAGCCTGCGCGGCGTCGTTGAGCGAAACACCATAGCCCTACTCAGCAATGCCGGAAAAGCGCCGCTCGATCAGCCTTCATCAGGCTGGCTCGGCCACCGCTGCCCCCGCGAACGGGTGCGGGCATCGGGCCTATGGAACCAGAATCATGTCGATGAAGCTTACGATCCGGCGTTTCTCGATACGCTCGAAACGATAATCCGCGCAACGGAGCGCCGCACATGAAGATCGTGATCCAGTGCGCGGCCAGAAAAGACCACGCAGCCGGATTGATGAAAACACGGGACGGTAAACCCGTGCTTTTCGTCGCCGACCCGGCGAGGGCTCCGGCCACCACCCATCACCTCTATGCGCGTCCCGACGATCTTGCGGAAAACGGCAAGACCTGGCGCGACGTACTGCTCGACTACAATGCGAACCCCGCGGGAAATCCGCTGGGCTTGTCGCAAGCGTGGCTTCTCTACCGGCATGGAGCTTACGCAGCGCTTGTCGAGCGTTTCGGTACGGACAAAATCTTCATCCTCTCGGCGGGATGGGGATTGATCCGCGCCGACTTCCTCACGCCCGTCTACGACATCACCTTCTCGGCGCAGGCCGAACCCTTCAAGAACCGCAAAGCGCACGATGTTTACGACGATCTCAACCTGCTGGAACGGCGCGATACTGAGCCCGTCGTCTTTTTTGGCGGCAAGGGCTATCTGCCATTGTTCTGCCGCCTGACAGCAGACTATGCCGGGCGACGGATTGCAGCGTTCAACTCCGCAACGGAGCCGCAAGCGGACGGGGTTCGGTTCGTCCGGTATCGCACGACGACACGCACCAACTGGCACTATGAAGCCGTGAACGCCTTCCTGAACGGGACGCTTGTCTTGTCCTGATCGTCGTCGGGTTGCGCGTGAGCGCGCAGACACCCACCTCTCAAAGCCCTTGCTCTGATCTCCATATCCACGGCCTGACGGTCATCCGGTCTGGCGCAACTCTCAATCCATAGCGCCGCCGCATCAAAAAAATTGACGTGATGCCAAGTCTGTCCGTTGCGAGAGACGGGCGGCACGTCCGGCGGCGAGCGTTCCTCTCTCTTCAAAGGAGGCCCGCACGGATCGACCGTGTCGGCTCCGGTTCCTGCCCCCGGCTTGTTTGGAATTGCGTCCTTCGTGTTCCTTCCGGTTCTTCGCTCCTTCGGGCGGCCGGTTTCGGAAGCTCCACCGAGAGTGACGGGTGCGACGCCAGCGCAACGGGCGGCCCGCTCCCTTCACATTCGTTCCCGTGTTGCCCGTTCCCCGCGTTGCGGTGCGCTGGTCGTCTTTTCCCCCGTCCTTCCGGTTCCGCGTGTTCCGAACCCACCGCCAACCGAAGGAGATCACCATGTCAAACGAACACGCCGAACGCAAAGATGTCTACAGCCGGGTCACGGACCGGATCATCGCCGACCTCGAACAGGGCGTGCGGCCCTGGATGA
>JADLCA010000517.1 GCA_020847495.1 Candidatus Hydrogenedentota bacterium
GTTGGGCGAAGGCCAAAGCTTATCGATAATGCCGCTGAGCTATACTTTACGCACTAGGCTTATGCGCCGTCTCGCTTCTGCTTCCCTTGTATTGTTCATCCTCACCACCGGTTGTTTCCACAAGGCAGCGAAGCCTGCGTCGGAGACACCGCGCAAGCTCGATCTGTTACCAGGCATGCCCCCCGTACTGGATCCGAAAAACATCTACTCGGAGACCACTCCCGATAAGATCAGCCCCGTTGCCAAAGGCCACCGGGAACTGATCTATGTGCCCAATGCCCGCGGAAACACCGTCTCCGTTATCGACCCCAAAACGTTGGAAGTGATCGACACCATCAAGGCCGGCAAGGAACCGCAACACGTCGTTCCTTCCTACGACCTGAAGACGCTGTACGCCACCAACGATCAGAGCGATACTCTCACGGCCATCGATCCCGTGACGGGTAAGTTCATCAAGACCATCCGCGTGGAAGACCCTTACAACCTCTACTTCACGCCTGACGGCAAGTTCGCCATCGTTGTTGCCGAGCGTTTGAAGCGGCTCGACTTCGCCGATCCACATACGTTCAAGGTGATCGAGAAGGTGAAGGTACCCTGCCGCGGCGTCGATCACATCGATTTCTCTCCTGACGGCCGCTACCTCATCGCCACCTGCGAGTTCTCTGGCGAACTAGTGAAACTGGATGTCGCCTCCCGTAAAGTACTCGGAACCCTTGCCACCCCTGGCGGAGGCATGCCCCAGGACATCAAGATCTCACCCGACGGCCGCACCTGGTATGTCGCCGACATGGACGCCAACGGTGTGCATGTCATCGACGGCGACAAGTTCACCGTTACGGGATTCCTCGCCACCGGCAAGGGTGCACACGGCCTCTACGTCAGCCGCGACTTCAAGTACATGTACGTCACCAACCGCGGCGAAGGCTCTGTGAGTCTCATCAACATGGCCACCGGCAAGCTCGAAGAGACCAAGTGGCGCATCCCGGGTGGCGGATCGCCCGACATGGGCAACGTCTCAGCCGACGGGAAGATCTTCTGGGTTTCCGGCCGCTATCATCACGTCGTCTACGCCCTCGATACCACCGATGGCAAGCTGCTGGCAAAGATCAAAGTGGGCCGCAACCCGCACGGGCTCTGTGTCTGGCCGCAACCGGGCCGCTACTCCATCGGGCACACCGGCGTGATGCGCTGAGAGCTGACCGCTGAAGCCCGACCGCTCCCACTCACAGCTTCAGCAGCATTCGCAACCGCTTCGTCTGCACCCGGCTCACCGGGATCTCGGACTGCTTCTTGTCATCCATCCGCAGTTGATAGCTCGATTTGAACCACGGCACCACTTCCCGGATGCGGTTGATGTTCACAAGATACGACCGGTGCACCCTCCAGAACAGATCAGGGTCGAGGTTCGACTGCAACTCCTCGATCGTCCGGTAATTGGACTGCCCCTCCATGTTTGTGGCCACGATGGTGATCAAGCCATCGTCGATCGTGGCATACACAATATCCTGCGCATCGACAATGAAATTCCGCGCGCCACTCTTCAGCAGCACCTTGTTGCGCTGCAGGGCAGGCCGCGGAGCATCCACCGAAGCCACAGAGTACTGCGGCTCCTGCTCCTGCTGCGTTTCCGCCATGTGGCGCCGCACACGTTCAATACTCTCAGCCAGCCGGTCCTTATCGAGAGGCTTCAGCAGGTAATCCGTGGCTTCCAGCCGGAATGCCTCCACTGCGTAGTTATCGTAGGCTGTCACGAACACAAAATAAGGCAGCGCGGCCAGCCGTTCCCTGAGTTGCCGGACAACACTCATGCCGTCCATTCCAGGCATCTGCACATCCAGAAAAACGACGTCCGGCTCGTATTCCTCAATCAGGGAAAGAGCCTCCAGGCCGTTTCGCCCCGTGGCTTGTATCTCTATGTCAGGAAAGTCTTTAAGTAAGTAGGCGAGTTCGTCGCTGGCGAGCTTTTCGTCGTCGACCAGAACCGCGTTGATTACGGAAGTCGCGCGAGCTGGCATGCAAGGTGTTAGTATAACAGTTTGGCGCAATCTATCACTTCCGCTGGCCACACCTCCTGGCCTGCTCCCGCGCCGATTTTCACGAGGAGTAGTTCGCAGTTTTGCCAACCCAAAATCAAGTCACCATCGCTCCGGCTGAGGGCAAGCTCGGAGTTTTGATTCCCGGCATCGGCGCCGTCTCCACCACATTCATCGCCGGAGTCGAAGCCGTGAAACGCGGTTTGGGACAGCCGATCGGTTCGCTCACCCAATTAGCCACAATCCGTCTCGGCAAGCGTACCGACAACCGCACTCCCATGATCAAGGATTTCGTACCGCTGGCCGCCCTTGACGATCTTGTCTTCGGTGGTTGGGATATCTACCCCGATACGGCCTATGAGGCGGCGTCCAATGCCCGCGTGCTTGAGGAGCCGTTGCTCACCAAAGTGAAGGAGCCGCTGCAGTCGATCAGACCGATGGCCGCGGTCTTCGACCAGGAATATGTGAAGCGCATCAACGGGCCCAATGTGAAAACCGAAGGCTCAAAGATGGACAAGGCCCAGGCGCTCATTGCCGACATT
Organism: Candidatus Hydrogenedentota bacterium; assembly: GCA_020847495.1. Lineage (GTDB taxonomy): Bacteria > Hydrogenedentota > Hydrogenedentia > Hydrogenedentales > SLHB01 > JAHDWY01. The sequence goes on from JADLCA010000517.1 coordinate 2,576, forward strand.
GAGAATTTCCGCAAAACCAACGGCTGCTCCCGCCTCATGATGATCTGGTGCGGCTCCACGGAAGTCTTTCACCGGCCTGGCGCTGTGCATCAAACGCTGGAAACATTCGAAAAGGGTCTGGCCGCCAATGACCCCGATATCGCCCCCAGCCAGATCTACGCCTATGCCGCGTTGAAATCCGGTGTTCCGTTCGCCAACGGCGCGCCCAATCTCACTCACGACATCCCGGCTTTGCTTGACTTGGCGCGCGACCGCCAGGTGCCCATCTGCGGCAAGGACTTCAAAACCGGGCAGACTTTTATGAAGACGTTGCTCGCGCCCGGATTCAAGGCGCGTATGCTCGGCGTCAATGGTTGGTTTTCCACCAACATTCTCGGCAACCGTGACGGTGAAGTGCTGGAGGACCCCGGCTCCTTCAAGTCCAAGGAAGAAACCAAGCTCTCCGTCCTCGATCAGATCTTCCAGCCTCACCTCTACCCCATGCTCTATAAGGACCTCTATCACGCGGTCCGCATCAATTACTATCCTCCCCGCGGCGATGCCA
>JADLCA010000518.1 GCA_020847495.1 Candidatus Hydrogenedentota bacterium
ACGACCGGATTACCTTCGACTACCCCTGAGCGCGGTGAACGGCCATGCCCCTGTTCAGACTCTCCGAAGACCTCATCTTCCCTCCACCTCACTTGGCTCTGGATGATGGCCTTCTGGCCATCGGCGGCGACCTGTCCGTCGACCGGCTCTTGCTCGCCTACCGCATGGGCATCTTCCCGTGGTACACGGAGAACGACCCGATCCTGTGGTGGTCGCCCGATCCGCGCATGGTAATGACGCCCGCGCAACTGCATGTGTCGCGGAGGCTGGAACGCGTGATGAAAGCGGGCACCTTCACCGTGACGATGGACACCGCGTTCGCGGACGTCATTCGCTCATGCGCGGAGGCGCGCGGGCCGCAACGCAACGGCACCTGGATTGTCCCCGAGATGGAGCAGGCGTATATCGCGCTGCATGTGGCCGGCTACGCCCATTCGGTGGAGTGCTGGAAAGACGGCGCGTTGGCGGGCGGTCTGTACGGTGTGTCGCAGGGGGCCTGCTACTTCGGCGAATCAATGTTCTCGAAGGAATCCAACGCCAGCAAGGTGGCGTTCACTTCGCTGGTCCGGCAACTGGGAGCGTGGGATTTCCGCCTCATTGATTGCCAGATGCACACGCCCCACCTGGAGCGGCTTGGCGCGCATGAAGTCTCCCGCGCGGGATTCCTGCGCATGCTCCAAGACGGCCTTGCCGCGGAAACCCGCCGCGGGGTTTGGAGTTTCGACGACGCTACCGGGTAACGCAAAGGGGTGCGCGCCACGGGTTGGTCTACCAAGCCTGGAAAAGCCAAATTCTCAGGCGAGCACGTCGAGATTCTGGCCGACGGAGGGGTCGGTGACCACGGCGGATTGGATGAGCTGAATGGCGAGGTCGCCCTGGAGGTTCAGGGCATCGACCTGGCGGCGAAGCGCCAGCGCCTGGAACTCAGTCTCCAGACGAATAGCTTCAATGCCCGCGCCAATTCCCGAAATGCTGGATATTCCCGCCATTGCGTGATCTCCGGGTCAATCAAACCACATTATACCAGAATTTTCCGGAAAACGGGGCGCAACGCTTGCTTTGCCTATTCGTGGCGCGAATCAGGAGCGCCGGCATCTTTGCCGGCTTCTTCGTGCCCCAACAGAAATGATGCCCTTGCACGGCATATCTTCTCCCGTCAATCTTGCTCTTGCCCCGTTCAGGTCGGAATCCGCACTCGGGCTTTTGCCATGATATCCTCCATGAGGAAGAGGCCCCACTTTGCTCCATACCCAATCCGCACAAGCTTCTCTGTTTGCATGTTGTAAATGAAGCGCGGAGACAAGAACTTCCCTCGTGCCTCGAACTCTCTCAGGAGGAATACCCGCCCATTCTTCGCATCCATATCAACTGGTTCAAAATCGACAGCGAAACGCGATGGAGCGGAGATGTACTGCTGGTGTTCCAGTTCAAGGCCGTCGGGCGTCTCCTTGCAGGTATAGCAGAACACCCCACGCACGTAGCTCAATTCATTCTCGGGACCGCGAAAGAAGTCAATGCAAAGCGCATAGACATTTCCACCATGCGCGTAGACACCGGTAATCCACCCGTCGAGGCAGAGTGGTACTTTCTCCGGGGTGGCCAGAACTGTAATTTCAGATTTACGCGATACCTTGCCCCCTGGCCCGGGATCTTTGCGCACCACATAGCAGAAACGCGCCGATCGGTCTAGCCCAAAACTGAAAACGTTGGGACCAAGCGTCATCGTCTTTCCGTCTGCAAGACGAAGTACGATGTCATCGACCCAAGCGGCTAATTCCCCATTCGAATTCAAATAGGATTGCGGCGACGGTACAATCACGGACCTGATGTCTCCGCTTGACGGAACAACCAGAACCAGAGCAGTTCCATTCGATCGATTGGTCAGCCAGAATCGAAGAGTGTTTCCGCCTTCATCGCGATCGTAGCTTTGCAAGTGGTAGGACCCGGGGGGATACCCCAGCGTCTCCAGGAAGGAGATCGCCTCTGTGTGATCGAAATAGAATAGATTGTAGTGCGCTGCTTTGCGCCCCGAATTCGCAGTGGTACAACCCGTCAGCACAAAGACAACGGCAACCAATACATTCAGTAAGTTGCCTTTCGCACCGCCGCAGCTCTTCCTTCTGCGGATGGCCTCTTGCCGAGTTTGTTTGGCGATTGCGGTCGTTGGCATTGATTCTCCCCTCTTTGGCGGAATCCTAAACCAAGATATGCAGGGGTATCGCTCATCAAAACTCTTGTGATACTAGCACTGCTGACTGGCATGGGCAATTGACAGTGAAATCCGAACTCGCGGTTGAGTCTCTCCTTTGGGATGTTGTGGTGCCGAGGATCATTGTCGGCACGGTGACCCTTGGAGACCGCAGACTCGAGGGAACAGGGTCGCTCCGGAGCGTGGAAACAAGGGGGCTTCTTTCTGCAAGACCGGGCGCTGTGCTACCGCGCTCAGAGAGCGAGGCAGTACCGGACCGTCGTCCTCAGGTCTCTCAGTGCTTCTCTGCTAACTCGGGCCGTTGAAACAAGACGAGTTGAGGACCATGGGCAGGGATGCCCATGCCACCTCGAGCACCCATGCCGCCTTGGGCATGCTTTTCCGGGGGTGGCTTGGTGTACAGTACGGGCCGGCGGTTGGGCCGCCTCAAAGGAGCGACACCCTCTATGTCTCTTGTTCTTCGATTCTCGTGTTTCCTGGCAGTTGTTTTCGCGGCGGTTTTGGCCGTGTCCGCCCAGGAGACTCCCGCGCCCGATGCGGCCCCGGCTGCGGGCGCGGCGGCTGTGGGCGCTGGCGATGCTCCGGTGATCCTCCCGGAACCGTCTGAGAAGGCGGTCCGGTATTACAAGACCGGCATTGTGCTGTGGGTGTTTGCGAAGATCTGGGAACTGGTTGTCCCGGCCCTCCTCGTGTTCTCGGGGCTTTCGGCGAGGATGCGCAACCTGGCGGTCCGTATCGGGCGCAAATGGTTCTTCGTTGTCGTCGTGTACTGGGTGCTGTTCGTGCTCGTGGACTTTCTGATGGACTTGCCGTTGTCGTTCTACGCGGGATACCTCCGCCAGCACGCCTACGGTCTGTCGAACCAGACCCTCGCGAAGTGGACGACGGATGCGCTGCTCGGAATCGCGGTCATGTGCGCGTTCGGGGCGGCCTTCCTCTGGGTGCCCTTCCTGCTGGTGAAACGGTCGCCCACCCGCTGGTGGCTCTACACCGGATTGCTGATCTATCCCTTCATGTTCTTCATGCTCTTTGTGGTGCCGATCTGGGTGGACCCGCTCTTCAACGATTTCCAACAAATGCAGGACAAGGCGCTCGAAGCGAAGATCCTCGACCTGGCCGAGTCGGCGGGCATCGAGGGCGGCCGCGTCTTCGAGGTCAACAAGAGCGTGGACACGAAGGCGCTCAATGCGTACGTGACTGGCTTCCTACAAACCAAGCGCATCGTGCTCTGGGACACCGCGATCAAGGCGCTCACCGAGCGCGAGCTGCTTTTCGTGATGGCGCATGAGATGGGGCATTACGTGCTGGGCCACGTCGTGCGCGGCGTGTTCGTATTCTCAACGCTGGCCCTCGTGAGTCTCTACGTCATCTACCGGCTTGGCAACGTATGTATTCGCAAATTCGGCGGGAGCATGGGGTTCACGGCGTGGCATGATGTCGCGGCGCTGCCGCTGTTCATGTTCCTGTCGTTTGTCGTGTCGCTGGTCATTGAGCCGGTCGGGCTGACTTATTCGCGATACATCGAGCATGAGGCGGACCGCTTCGGCCTGGAGTTGACGCAGGACAACCACAGCGCCGCCACCGCGTTCGTGAAGCTTTACAGCGAGAACCTCGGCTATCCGCGCCCGCCGTGGATCATGAAGGTTCTGCGCTCCAGTCATCCGCCGACGGCGGAGCGGGTCGATTTCTGCAACACCTACCGGCCTTGGGAAAGCGGAGAGCCGTTGCGCTACGATGACTTGTTTGAAAGGTAAGGGACGGGACAAACGCGTGTGGGACAGGCGCCCTCGCCTGTCGTCTTTCTTTGACAGGGCAGGGACAGACACCGTGTTTCGCTGCGCAAAGCCTACGCGAAAGACGGTGTCAGTCCCATTCAACTGCGGGAGATGGATATCGTGAGCACATTGCGAATGGCGAGTCGTTTGGCGGTGGTGCTGTTTTGCGTGGCTGCGGTGAGCGCCGCTGCCCAGGAAGAACTGCCGTACACCCAGCAGGAGAACGTGGTGTATGCGGAAATCCACGGCACGGGATTGCTGGCGGACATCTACAAGCCCAAGGGTGACAGCAACGGCCTCGGCGTAATCGACGTGGTCTGCGGGGCGTGGCATTCGGATCGCGGCAAGATCAACGACCACACGAAGGCGCAGGTGTTCAGCATCTTCTGCAGCAAGGGATACACGGTTTTTGCGATGCGGCCCGGCTCGGTGAGCAAGTACACGGGCGAGGAGATGCGCGAGAACGTCTTGACGGCGATCCGCTGGGTCAAATCCAAAGCCTCCGAATACGGAGTCGATCCGAACCGCCTGGGCATGCTGGGCGCGTCCGCGGGCGGACACCTGGCCACGCTTGCCGCCGTGACTCCAGAAGAGGCCGACCCGGCGGCGAAGGATCCGTTGAAACACGCGGATACGCGTGTGAAGGCCGTGGCGGTGTTCTTTCCGCCGACAGACCTCGCGGAGATGATCGCGGGAAGTCCGAATCTGAGTGAAACCATCAGCAATCTTCTCTTCGCTGGCGGGGTTGAGGGCCACACGCCCGAAGAGATCCAGGAGAAGGCGATTGCCATTTCGCCGAGCCGCCAGGTCAAGAGCGGCGCGCTGCCGCCCTTCCTATTGATCCACGGGGACGCCGATCCGCTCGTGCCGCTGCGCCAGTCGGAGTTGTTTGTCGATGCGGTGAAGGCCGCGGGCGGCCAGGCCGAACTCATCGTGAAGCCTGGCGGCGCGCATCCGTGGCCGACCTTGCCGGAAGAAGTCGCGGTGATGGCGGAGTGGTTTGACAAGCAGTTGTAGGGAGAACACGGACAGGCACGGACGAACACGGACGAACACGGACCAAAGCAAACGCGCAAGCGCGTGTGGGACAGGGCAAGCGCGTGTTGGGCAGGGCAAGCGCGTGTGGGACAGGCGCCATCGCCTGTCATCTTCCGGGATGGGGGGACAGACCCCGTGTTTCGCTCCGCCGAGCCGGCGCGAAAGACGGGGTCAGTCCCCCCCATTCATTGGCCAAGCCGTGCTTGGCGTCGTCTATCCAGTAGGATGGACGATCTACAGGCACGGAGTTTGAGACATGGCGTACAACGACTGGACCTTGCTGGAACGGTGGACGCACGAGCGTGACGCGGAGGCTTTTGCCGAGGTGGCGCGGCGCTACGCGAGCGTCGTGTACGGCGCATGCCGGCGCGTTCTGGGCGACGCGGCCGAGGCGGAGGATGCGGCACAGGAGTGTTTTCTCACCCTTGCCCAGACCCGCAAGCCGCCTCGCACCAACCTGGGCGCATGGCTGCATCGCGTCGCCGCGAACAAGGCGCGGGACCGCGTGAAGGCCGCGAGCCGCCGCCGGGACCGGGAGCGCCGCTACATGGACCACCAACCCGGCGCGGCGGAAATCGCGTGGCCGGAAATCGAATCGCTGGTCGATGACGCCATCGCCGCGCTGCCGGAAGACACGCGGGATGCGCTCGTGGCCCATTTCATGTTGGGGGAGAGTCACGCGGCGATTGCCGAACGCCTCGGCGTGTCGCGCCAAACAGTGACCTATCGCGTCGGTAAAGGCGTGGACGGTATCCGCGAGGCGCTCCGCGTGAAAGGCATTCAGGTCGGGGCCACCGCCCTTACCGCGAGTCTTACAGCGCACATGGCCGAAGCCGCCCCGGCCCAGCTCATCGCCGTCGTGGGCAAGATGGCGGTTTCGGGGGTGCCCGCGGCCGCGGGCGGCGCGCTGACGAGCGCGATAGTCTCCAAGGCTGCCTTCGTGGGCGTGCCACTGCTTGTCCTTGTGTTGGGCATCGTGGCGTTCAATCAGTTCGATTCGTCGATCGGCGTTGAGGATCCCCCGACAGCCAACACGGCAACCGTGACTTCCATTGTTGTCGAGCCCGCACCAATCGGCGCCGAAGCAGCGCAGATCAAGCCCGATGCTTCGCGGGAGCCGCGCGCGGAGAATACGCGGCCCGATGGGCCAATACTGAGCGGTGCGGCGCGGGATGTCTCCGGCGCGGGCCGTTTCGAGGTTCGTTCTTCGGAGAGCGGGGCGGAACTTGAACCCATCGACATTCAACTGCCGGAACCCTGCTTCGGCTCAACGCCTATGGACTATTTCAGCGAACTCCTCGAAGAGCGCAGCTACAAGCCGCGCCCGCCGTTCTTGGCTCCCAAAGGGACCACCAACCTCGCCAAGGGCAAGACTGTGACCAGCAGCGATCCCGACCCCAACCACGGCGAACTGGCCTTCCTGACAGACGGCAAGAAGGGCTATCAGGAAGATTACCTGGTTGAGCTGGCCAGCGGCGCGCAGTGGGCCCAGATCGACCTCGGTCAGATCTCCCAGATTTACGCCATTGTCGTGTGGCACTTCCATGCCGCCGACCGCGTTTACTTCGATGTGGCCGTTCGCGTTGCCGACGATGCGGAGTTCACCAAGAACGTCCAGACCGTCTTCAACAACGACCACGACAATTCCCTGGGTCTGGGCGTTGGCAAGGACAAAGAGTACATCGAGACCTACGAAGGCCGCCTGATGGATGCCAAGGGCATCAAGGGCCGTTACGTTCGCCTGTACTCCAACGGGAACACAACGGACGAGACCAACCACTATGTGGAGGTGGAGGTCTACGGAAAGCCCGCGACATCTGCCTTTGTGGAGCCAGTGCAAGAGCAGGCTCCAGCTTCGCAGCCACAGTAGAAAGGGACGGCGCCAAACGACTCCGGCGCCAATCCGGACCTCGAACCGATCGCGATTGAACTCCCGCCACCGTACTTCGGCGGAACGCCTCTCGATTATCACGGTGAGAATCTCGAAGAGCGCAGTTACAAGCCGCGCCCGCCGTTCATGGCTCCGAAAGGCGCCATCAACCTTGCCAAGGGCAAGGCCGTCACCAGCAGCGACCCGGATCCCAACTACGGCAAACTGGCCTTCCTGACGGACGGGGAAAAGGGCTATCAGCAGGATTACCTGGTTGAACTGACCTACGGCGTGCAGTGGGCCCAGATCGACCTCGGTCAGACCTCCGAGATCTACGCGATAGTCGTGTGGCACTTCCATGCCGCCGACCGCGTCTACTTTGATTTTGTTGTCCGCGTGGCCGACGACGCGGAGTTCACGAAGACTGTCCAGACCGTCTACAACAACGACCATGACAACTCTTCGGGTTTGGGCGTTGGCAAGGACAAAGAGTACATCGAAACCAATGAAGGCCGCCTGATGGATGCCAAAGGCATCAAGGGCCGCTACGTTCGCCTCTACTCCAACGGGAACACGACGGACGAGACCAACCACTATGTAGAAGTCGAGGTGTACGGAAGACCCGCGGCGTTGGAGTGAAGCGGTTCTGGAGACGAACACGGACGAACACGGATTGGGCAAGCGCGCCTGCATTTGGATCGGACGGATCCGACGGATCGGACCGATCGGACGGGCGGTATAAGGGGCACGCTCTCCCGATCACAGTGCCGAGCGGGAAGATCCCGCTTACAGGCCGTCCTTCGTCCAGACCTGGCGGTCGATCATGGTGATGTACTCGGACCAGGCCTGGCCCTTGTCGCGGGTTTCCGCTACGAGCCTGCTGAACGCGTCGGTCTGCGCATCGAGGTTGTCGAGGTGATACAGCACGAGGGCCTCGAGCGTCTTGGGCACCACGGGCGAGCCGTTGGTGAGTTCGCCGTGGTGCGAGAGGATGCAGTGCAGCACCTGCAGGCGCAGCGTCTCCGGGAAGCCTTCGATCGCG
>JADLCA010000519.1 GCA_020847495.1 Candidatus Hydrogenedentota bacterium
CTTCCCGGGGGTCCTGTGCTATCTTCTCTCGTTTAATGGACTGACTTGATCGCGTCCGATACTATTAAGGCAACACAATATACAGTGGGTACCAGCAACGATTCGTCCGGGAAAGAGTACAAGAACACGGTAAACCTCCCGGCTACTGATTTCCCCATGAAGGCCAATCTCACCCAGCGCGAACCGGAGCGGCTGGCGAAGTGGGATTCCATGGACCTCTACGGCAAGCTGCGGGCCTCTTCCGCGGGACGTCCGAAGTTTGTCCTGCACGACGGGCCGCCCTACGCCAACGGCGAACTCCATTCCGGGCACGCGCTTAACAAGGTGCTGAAAGATCTCGTCGTCAAGTCGAAGCAGATGAACGGCTTTGACGCCCCCTACGTGCCGGGCTGGGACTGCCACGGCCTTCCCATCGAACTGAAAGTCACCACCGAACTCGGCGACGCGGCCAAGGGAATGTCCCAAGTCGAAATCCGCCAGCGCTGCCGTGAGTTCGCACTCAAATACGTCGACATCCACCGCGCAGACTTCAAGAGACTGGGCGTCTTCGGTGAGTGGATGAATCCATATCTCACCTTGAGTCCGTCTTATGTCGCGACGATCATCCGGGTTTTCGGCGAGATCTACCAGACCGGCGCAATCTATCGCGGACTGAAGCCCATCTACTGGTGTCCATCGTGCGAGACCGCTTTGGCCGAAGCCGAGGTGGAATATGGCGACCGCACGTCGCCGTCGATTTACGTGAAGTTCAAGGCCGACAAGCCCATCCCCGGCGTGGAAGGCCCCGCTTCATTTGTGATCTGGACCACTACGCCGTGGACGCTTCCGGCGAACCTCGCCATCTCGGTGCATCCGGATTTCGACTACAGCGCGATCAAGGTTGGCGATGAGACTCTCATCATGGCGAGTTTCCTCGCACCGGCCGCGCTCGAAGCGAGCGGCATCACGGACTACAAGACGGTCGCCACCTTCAAGGGAACTGATCTTGAAGGGCTGACCTACCAGCACGTGATGTTCCCGGAACGGATATGTCCGATCATCCTCGGCTTGCACGTCACGCTCGACGCGGGCACGGGTTGCGTGCATACCGCGCCGGGTCACGGCCACGAGGACTATGTCGTTGCTGCGAAGTATGGCATCGGTCCGCTGTCTCCGGTCGATAACGGCGGCGTCTTCACGAAAGAGGCGGGACCCTACGCGGGCATTCAAGTATTCGATGCCAACAAGCGAATCGTTGAAGACCTGCGAAACGCCGGGGTTCTCATGTCTTCGCACCCCTACGAGCACAGCTACCCGCACTGTTGGCGCTGTAGCGGCCCCGTCATTTTCCGGTCCACACCGCAATGGTTCATCAACATGGACCACGACGGCCTGCGCGAGAAGGCCCTCAAGGGCGTCGACCAGGTTCGCTGGATCCCGGAGTGGGGGAAAGAGCGCATCTACGGCATGATCCAGCAACGGCCCGACTGGTGCATCAGCCGCCAACGTGCCTGGGGCGTGCCGATTCCCGTCTTCTATGGCAAGCACAGCGGCGAAGTGTATGCGACACCTGAGAGTTTCAAACGGGTCGAAGAGCTTGCCCTGTCCGCACCCGATGGCATTGACCGCTGGTTTGACACGCCGGCCTCCCAGCTCGTCCCGCACGGAGCAAAGTGTACCGAATCCGGGGATACCGAATTCGTTCACGAAAAGGACATCCTCGACGTCTGGTTCGATTCCGGCACCAGCAGCCGCGCCGTTTGCGAAGTCTGGCCCGACCTCGTCTGGCCCGCGGATATGTACCTCGAAGGCAGCGACCAACACCGGGGCTGGTTCCAGTCGTCGCTCATCCCGGCTATCGCGGCCAAGGGTCAGCCCCCGTACAAGTCCGTGCTCACGCACGGCTACGTGGTGGACGGCGAAGGCAAGGCCATGTCGAAGCGGCTCGGCAATTATGTAGGCCTGCCCGAGCTGCTTTCAAAATATGGCGCGGATATCGTCCGTCTTTGGGTGACCAGCGAGAACTACCGGCAGGACATTCGCATCTCCGATGAGATTCTGACCCGGCTCCAGGACAGCTACCGCCGGTTCCGGAACACATTCCGGCACATGCTTGGCAACCTCTTCGATTTCAAAGCGGAGCACGCCATTCCCTATGAGGAACTGCTGGACATCGACCGCTGGGCGTTGCACCGCACACAACTCCTCAAACAGCGCGTATTTAAGGCCTATGAGGACTATGAATTCCACCTGATCTACCACGCGGCCCACAATTTCTGCGCGGTGGACATGAGTGCTTTTTACCTTGACGTTTTGAAGGATAGGCTGTATACATTTGCGCCTGGCTCGCGCGACCGTCGCGCAGGCCAGACGGTCCTGGCGGAGATTGTTACCGAGCTGCTGACGTGCCTGGCGCCAGTGCTTTCATACACGTGCGATGAGGCGTGGGAATATTTGCCCGTACACCTTCGGCGCTCAGAAAGTGTTCACCTGGAACAGTTTAAGCCGATCAGGACCGAATGGATCCTGGACCCGGCCAAAGTTGAAGAGTGGGAGGAAATCCTACGGGTGCGCGGGATTGTTTCCAAGGAACTTGAGGAAGCCCGGCGCTCGAACCTGATTGGGTCATCCCTGCAGGCTGCGGTTACGTTAACTCCTGGCACTGCGAAAACTGCGGAGGTTCTGGCCAAGAACCTGGCGCAACTCGATGACCTGTTCATCGTATCCAAGACAACCTTGGAGGGGGTCTCGGAGGCGGCCGGAAATCTGGATGAGAAAGTGGCGGTCCGGGTTGACCGGGCGCCTGGTGAAAAGTGTGTCCGGTGTTGGCACGTGCGCGAGAGCGTGGGTACCGTTCCGGACCACCCCGGTATCTGCCATGTATGCGCAAAACAACTAGGAGTCGTCTGAGCATGAACAAGAAGGATGCAAAGAAGTTCGAGAAGCTCCTCCTGGCTGAACGTGACCGTCTGGTCTCGGGAATCCAACGTCTCGAAGAAGAAACACTGTACCAGCCGGCGTCTGACCAAACGGCGGATATCTCCAGCTATGCCGAAGTGGGTACGGACAATTTCGAGCGTGAAACAGCCTTGAGCATTGCAAGCGGTGAATCCGTGTGGCTTCGAGATGTGGCTGAAGCCCTGAACCGCATCAAAGAGGGTTCGTACGGCGATTGCGCGGGTTGCGCCAAGGAGATTCCCCGCAAGCGCCTTGAGGTATTCCCGTCCGCGAAGTACTGCGTTGAGTGTCAGTCTAAACTCGAAAAGACGGGGAGGCTCTAGGCATTGCCGTGACTCCCAGACAAAAGCAGTTGATGTGGGTCTTGGCCCTCGTACTCGCTGTTGTCATTGCCGACCAGATTGCCAAGGCAGTCATTGTCCGTGAGATTGAGCGTCCTGTCCCGTATCGGGATGGGACGTTCTTTTACATTACCCACGAGCGGAATCCCGGTTTGGTAGGCGGGCACTTTGCCGATAACCGTCTGGTTGCGACCACGGCACCCTTCGTGGCGGTCGGCGTCCTGGCGTATCTCTTTCGACATTTGAACGCGCACTCGAAAGTCCAGACTCTTGCGTTTGGCCTCGTCGCTGGCGGCGCCATCGGCAACCTGATAGACCGCCTCTTTCGGGGGGAAGTCGTCGACTTCCTCCAAGTGCATTTCTATTTCGTTCCCTTTGACTTTCCCTGGAGGTTCTGGCCCGCGTTTAATATAGCGGACATTGCCATCTGCTGCGGTGTGTTTCTTCTCATCGTAACCTGGCGTCAACTAAGCCACATAGAAGAGGCCCATGCTATCAACTCTGTTTAAGATCGGTCCCGTCCCTATTCACTCGTACGGCCTCATGATGGCCGTGGGTTTTCTGCTCGCCCTGTACTTTGGGCGCCGTGACGCTCCCAAGTTTGGCTTGGACCCTGACAAGGTCAGCGACTGCGCCTTCTGGACTCTTGTGCTCGGCTTGCTGGGCACCCGCGTCCTTTACGTCATCATGTTCTGGAACAAGGACGGGTTCAGTTTCTCGAAGCCCTTGGAATGGATCGCCATTTGGAATGGGGGCTTGGTGTTCCAAGGTGCGATCCCGCCCGCGCTCGTGTTTGTCTATCTTTACACACGAAAGACGGGTATGAGCATGGGCGACCTGCTCGATATGGCAGCTCCCTATGCTGCCTTGGGCCATGCCATGGGCCGGATTGGCTGCTTCATGAATGGCTGTTGCTATGGTGTCCGGACCGAATTGCCGTGGGGCATTTCATTCCCTCGGGACCCTTTCGACACCTCTCAGGATTGCATTGGTTCCCCACCCTATCTGGACCATGCGGCCCGTTACCATTTCGATACCAGCGTTGACCAGTGGTCCTATCCGGTGCATCCGACCCAGCTTTATGGCGCCATTGGGCTGGTCGCACTTTGCCTGTTTCTGCTGCTTCTGCGCAAGAAATGGAGACCATTCCGAGGCTCAATCGTTGTCACTTATTTCATACTCTACGGAATTGCCCGATTCTTCATGGAGATGATACGTGGCGACCATAATCCGACTCGCCTTTGGGGCTTTACCGACCAGCAGTGGTTCAGCCTCATCGCAGTGGCTATCGGCATCTTTCTGTTCGTCATGTTGAAGCGCGCAGGCGCCAAGCAAGGCGCTACACCAGTCGTAAAGGCTTAGGCTTTCCTGTACACCATAGAGTGTGTTTCTGATGAAACACTTGCATTTCTGTGGTGTTTATGTTAGGCTCCCTGCGGTTGCTGGGGATCCTTTCTAATGTCTCGTCCTACCAAGCTCAGTGCACAGGTCTTTCTGGAACTGCCGCCCGTGTTGGCCCATTACCTTGAGGCGAACCGGGCCGCGTGGCTGGAGGCCTCTCCAAATTCGGGACGTGTTAGCCTCCTGTCCCGCCAAGGCATCTTTCTGGATATCGAGGCCCTTGCAGTCGAGAGGCGTCATCTTCTGGACTGCCTCGGCAGTGACAGAACCCGCGCCCTTGCGTTCCGGATGGGCTTTGAATTGGGCAGGCGTGACGCTGGCCGGCACATTAAACAGTACGACGGAAATGTAAGGCTTGCTTTACAGGCCGCAGCGGTCGTCGGCCAACTCCAGGGGCGCTATGTCGCCGAACCGATTCGTTTTGAATTTGACCTTGAAGAGGGGACCCTGTACCGGGAAGTCCTGCTGCACCGCTCCGCGGAAGCCATTGCCCACCAGATGGTCCGGGATGATGTGAGTGGCTGCGTCTGCTGGAGCACGGCCGGGTATTTTTCGGGTCACGTGAGCGAGATCCTTGGACGGGCGGTCATCTGCATGGAGCAGGAGTGCCTTCTCAAAGGTGACCCGCATTGCCGGTTCCTCTCGAGGCTGGACACGCAGTGGGGAGAAGAGGCGAACTGGGCGCGCCAGGCGCTTCGCGCGGAGTCCATGGAAACGGAATTGCGCCGCCGTGACGAGATGGTGGACACGGCCCAGCGGGCGGCACGCCGCGCCCAGGTGAGTCTGGCCACCCTGAACCGGCGGCTCAAGACTGACCTGCTTCTCGACAACCTCATCATGGGGTCCGAGGTCATGGGCAGGGTTCAGACCCGGGCAAAACAGTTGAGCCAATCCGATGTGCCCGTGTTTCTCCTGGGCGAACCTGGCACCGGCCGGGGTAGTCTGGCACGCGCGATTCACTATTCGGGCCGCCGGGGCGCCGAACCGTTTGAGGTCGTGGACTGCAGGGGGGTGAGCGCGGCCCAGGCGGTTCAGGAGCTGGCGGGTTTTGAGGCGGGGTCTTTCCCGGGGGCATTGAGGCCTCACAAAGGCTCGTTGCAGCGCGCGGGCAAGGGCACCGTCTATCTGGACGAAGTCACGGCGTTGAGCCATGAGGCGCAGGGTCTGCTCTTGCGCGCGATCGAGCGGCGCGAGGTCCAGCCGCTGGGCGCCGCCGAGGGTGTTCCGTGCGATGCGCGCGTGATTGCCGCGAGCCAGCACGAACCCATGGAAAAGGTGGCCGATGGAGAGCTGCGCGAGGATCTTTACTATGCGCTCATTGCGGGGCGCATCGACGTGCCGCCGCTGCGGGCGCGCGGCGAAGATATCTTGAGGCTCGCACACACCTTCCTCTCTGAGATCTCCGAGCGCTATGAGAAACCGATGCCCCGCATGGGCGACGATTTCGCGCGGGCCCTGCGGGAATGCTCGTGGCCCGGAAATGTGCGGCAGTTGCGCAATGTGATCGAGCACGCCGTGCTCTTCGCGACTGGCAGCGAGCTGGGCCTGAACGACCTGCCGGAGGACGTGCTGGCGACGCGCTGGGTGCGTCCGCCACAGGATATCAGTCCCGATCTGCTCCGCGCCGTGTTGCGGCGCACCCGGGGGAATCGCAGCGAAGCGGCGGAAATACTTGGCGTGGGGCGCACCACCCTGTGGCGTGCCATGAAGCGCCTGGGGATTGACTGACCCGTCCCGGCCAGACCTCCGGCTGTTTCATTCTCCTGCATTCCTATGCTAACGTATTGCATTCGGTTGAGGAGGGGTCCGGTTCATGTGGCGCTTCGTTCAGGTGAGTGATCCGCACTTCGCGGCATTGTCCGACGGCTGCGGCAACAACCTGATGATCCACGCCTTGATGCCGGAGGTCGCCATGTGTCTCAAGAACGACCTGAAGGCCCTGGACCCCGACTTCGTGCTGGTCACGGGCGACCTCGCCGCGTACCAATCGCGCGACGCCGTGTACGCCGCACGCGACCTGCTGGACTCTCTCCAGCTTCCGTACTATCCTATCGGCGGCAACCAGGACTTCATCATGCCGCGCTCGCGGGCCTGGTTCGTGGAGGCGTACCACGCGCATCTGCCCGGCGGCGAGACCCACTACTCCTTCACGCACGAGAACCTGCATGTGAGCGTGCTCGACCCATGGTGGGAGTGGGAGGATGGAACGCTGTGCGCGCACCGCG
Organism: Candidatus Hydrogenedentota bacterium; assembly: GCA_020847495.1. Lineage (GTDB taxonomy): Bacteria > Hydrogenedentota > Hydrogenedentia > Hydrogenedentales > SLHB01 > JAHDWY01. The sequence goes on from JADLCA010000519.1 coordinate 6,905, forward strand.
ATGGATCGAGCCGCATCTTCCGCTGGGCTTTGCCGCCGCACCAGTTCGAGTGGCTGCGCGAAGACCTTGATGCGCACAAGGGCACGCCCACCATCGTGGCGCTGCACTATCCGCTCCTGCCTCTTCCTGCGCGGCTGCGCCGGCTGCGCATGCTTGAGCCCGGCTACCTGCGCAACGGCGAAATGCTCCGGAAAGTTCTGGCCGAGTATCCCCAGGTCGCGGCGGTCTTCTCGGGCCATGCCCACATGCACTATGTTGTCGAGGACGGCGGCATCACGCACGTCGTCACCGGCGCACTCGCCGAGTATCCCGTCGAATACCGCGAAATCGAAGTCCACGAAGACCGCCTCGAAGTGACCACGCGCGGCCTCAGCGACAAGTCCTTCGCGACCCGCTCGCTCGTGCTCGACAACACCTGGCCCTCCGGCCAGCCCCAGGACCGCAGCGTCACCATCCCCCTGCGCACCGCCAAGAAACCCCGCGGCCGGTAGCAGTCGTTTTCCCCGCGAAAGCAAGCCAGCCTTGCGCGAGGTGGCATGGGCATCCTGCCCATGGTCTTGAGTTCATACATGTTGAATGGTGGCTGTCCTGATTTTATCCGCGAAGCGAACGCATCAAGTCTTGAAGCGCGATATACGGTTGGCGTTTTGGGAAGAAGTGGTGACAGCAGCATATGCTATACTACGTGAGTTACGGTTAAATCGTAGTCTGTCCCTGAAATTCCTCAGTCACTGAATCCAGAAATGTTCGATCTGCACCTGCATGACGAAGATGATGTTCAGGCAGACGGCTCTGGCGACGTTTTTGATGATCTTGTTCAAGCTATTAATGACGGCGAGGCGGAATTAAGGGGACACAATACTCAATTATTGCCTTCCAAGTCCGCACCTGACATCGTCAGTTGCGTGGCACGCATTGCTCGTATCATATCTCCGGGGATGTCGCATCGCATCACGCAACGGGGTAAACACTCTCGCACGGGCTGTCATTTCGATAGCGAGGCCTTGATCTGTGCCTGTAAGAGCGGCTCGTCCGGCTCATCGGCAAACATAAACCCGGTCCCAAAGGACCACGAAAGCGGAATTCAGTATTGTGTCCCCTTAACTGGTAATAAAGAGTGGCTGTCCCTAGTATACATGTCCTGATTGCGCGTATTTCGGATTGCTGCTATAGTGTATGTGCAAGGTTTGGTCCGGGAGCAGTGTTTACTCCGTCTTTCGCGCGCGCAGGGCGCGAGTGTACCGTTTTGAACGGTCCATAAACTCTAGCGAGTAGAGTATAACATTTTACAGGAAGGAGTAGTACTATGTATAGGTGGCGAAACTTTCTTGGTGTTGCGATGGGTGGTGTTCTTATTGCCGGACTCGCCGGGTGTCCCTTGCAGCACGGTCCCCCGAGGCCTGGCGATACACGTACCTTCGACGGGATCGCGTTTCAATGGTGCCCCCCCGGGACCTTCTTGATGGGAAGTTCAATGGGCGAGTACTGGCACGCTGTCACTCTTGCCAAAGGATTCTGGATGTCGAAGTATGAAATCACGCAGTCACAATGGGAGGCGGTGATGGGGACTACCCCGTCCTCGTTCGTCGGCGCCGATCGTCCCGTGGAAACGGTGGCTTGGGTGGACGTGCACGATTTCCTGATTCGTCTAAACTATTTGAAGTCGCAACCGATATACCGGCTCCCGACCGAGGCAGAGTGGGAGTACGCGTGCCGGGCAGGTGAATCAGCGAGTTTCTACTGGGGGGACGATCCCAATCTCACCGAAATTGAAAACTATGCGTGGTACGACTTGAATAGTGGCAACGAAACTCATCCGGTAGGAGAGAAGCTCCCCAACGACTGGGGGCTTTATGATATGGGCGGAAATGTGTGGGAATTGTGCCAGGACTGGTTCGGGGGTCTCGGCGAGCCGTATTCCGTGGCGCCGGTTACTGACCCCCTCGGCCCCGATTCTGGGACAAGGCGGGTGGCGCGCGGCGGTGGATACTCGTACGTGGCCGAAGAGTGTCGCTCTGAAAACCGTGGTTCCGCCGACCCTGAAACGGACACGTTACCCGAACTGGGGTTCCGATTGGTACGAACTGCGGACTAGGTTGCGCTCGTTCAACCCCAAAACGGCATGGGTGAGGGGACAGACCCCGTGTTTCGCTCCGCAAAGCCTACGTGAAAGACGAGGTCAGTCCCATTCAACTGCCGTTCTGAGGTTCGAGAATTAAGGTATGAATTAAGAGGACACACGTGAACTAAGGCCACACGTGAATTAAGGCCACACAATACTCAATTGTTGCCTTCCACGTCTGCACCTCATTTCTTCAGTTGCGTGGCACGCATTGCTCGTATCGTATCTCTGGGGTTGTCGCATCGCATCACGCAACGGGGTAGACACTCTCGCACGGGCCAAGTTTCCGGTAGCGATGCTTTTATATGGGGCCTCGAAGAAAGGTTCGTCCGGCTCATCGGCAAACATAAACCCGGTCCCAAAGGACCACGAAAGCGGAATTGAGTATTGTGTCCCCTTAATTGCCGTATTGTGTCCCCTTAATTGCCCGTTCTGTATCTCCTTTCCGAATCGGTGTAATCGGCGAAATCGGTGGATGAACTTCTTGGTTTGGTTGCGGTTGTGCCGCGCTGGGTTGTTTTGATCATTTTGGCCTGTCAGGCTAATCCAGGTTCTGAAAGTGGCAATCCGCAGGCCACTTGGGCTATATGTACCGGGCAATTGACCTTGCTCGAATGGCTGGCCTGTGCCGGTTCTGGATTTGGCATCGAGGATTTGGATGACGCAGTGGTACGGGGGACAATCAGGCCCCGTCAGAGGAGTATCGATGGTAGTCCGGTTTTTGTTGTCGGTAGCACTTGTTGTCGGTGCGGCGTTCCTGGTCCAAGCAGCCGGCGGAGACGAGATCAGTGTCACTTCGTCAGATTGGGCCTGGTGGCGCGGTCCCACGCGAAATGGAATTGCCCATGCGGATCAATCGCCGCCGCTGCACTGGGGTGAGGAGCAGAATATTCTTTGGAAGAGCCCGGTGCCGGGCCGCGGTCACAGTTCGCCAACCGTGGTGGGCGACCGCGTCTTTCTGGGGGTTGCGGACGAGCAGCAGGAGATCCAGTCCGTCATCTGTTTTGACCGGGAGACAGGCGAGCAGATGTGGAAGACGGACATTCACAGGGGAGGGTTCGCGCCCACGACGGGCCGGCCAGGACACCCGCGATCGTCCAAGGCGTCAACCACGGTAGCGTCCGACGGGAACCGCATCTTCATCAATTTCTTCAACCATGATGCCGTGTTCATTACCGCACTGAGCCTGGACGGCGAGCAACTCTGGCAACAGAAGGTAACCGACTATGTGGTCCATCAAGGTTACGGCACTTCGCCCGCCGTGTATGGGCCTCTGGTGATTGTCGTGGCGGACAACAAGGGCGGTGGCGCCCTTACAGGCTATGACCGGGTTACGGGACAGGTCGCGTGGACGGTGAAGCGGCCTGCATTGCCCAACTATACATCGCCAATGATTCTCAATATAGACGGTCGTGACCAGGTGATTCTTACGGGCCAGGACACGATTTCGAGTTACGAGCCCTTGACTGGCAACGCAAACTGGGAAGTGAAAGGCGCAACCGCGGAGTGCGTCACGTCCGTTGTCAGCGATGGAACGTATGTCGTGACCAGCGGTGGCTATCCCAGTAAGCACATATCGGTGGTGCGTGGCGATGCCTCCGGCGAGGTGGTGTGGCGCAACGACGTCCAGGTCTACGTTCCGTCGATGCTCGTGTACGAAGGGCATATCTACGGTGTGACCGACACCGGAGACGCCTTCTGCTATGACATGCAGAGCAGTACTCCGCTTTGGGAGCATCGGCTTGGCGGGCACTTTTCCGCATCCCCGGTACTGGTGGGCGGGAACATCTACGCCACCGGCGAATCAGGGACCACGTACATCTTCAAGGCAAGTCCGGCCGCATTTGAACTCATCGCGGAGAATACGATTGTCGCGGACGACGTCCAGGCCACAGCTGCAATCTGCGGAAGCCGGATCTATATGCACGTCTCCCAGAAGCGCGATGGCCAATATCAGGAAATGCTCTATTGCATCGCCGAGGGCAAGTAAACGAGGCAGGTATCAGCGCCCCGTTCATAGCGAGGCACTTCTCGAGCATCACGCACGCCGATGCGCGAGTTTCGTATCAGTATGCGGCCGGTGAGCCGAGCTCCATTTTGTGAAATGCCCCCTGGTTCATTCCGGAGCTGAAAAACCCGTTTTCTTCGAAATCAGATTCGTAGCCACGGGGCCGCAGCTTCGTAAAGATGCGCATGGCAGATGATGTGGGCCGTCAGGTCAGTCTCTTGAGCGAAGTACTGTGCTGCCGCGCTCGGCGAGCGAGGCAGTACCAGAATGCCGTCCTCTTGGTCTTCTGCGTTCGAGTTAATTGAAGACAGAAAGTAGGGACAGGCAACTGTTTCTTCTGTTCTTGAGGAAGTCCCGTGTCGGGGGAAACCGCACCAGCGAGCAGGACGCATGGGCAACGTCTACCCTGGAGAAACAAGGGACAGTCACCTGTTTCTTCTGTTTTTGAGGAAGTCCCGTGTCGGGGGAACCCGCACCTGAGAGCAGGACGCATGGTCAACGTCTACCCAATCCAGAGCGTGTTTCACAACTGCCGGATTCAGGGCTAGCGATTTTCGCGCGACCCGCCTATAACCCCGGGATGCTGTAGGTAAGGGCCAGGACGATCAAGCATGTGCCCATGAAAACATTGAGAAACCGGGCGGAGGCGCGCCCTTCGCGTTCGGGACGGGCACCCCCGCCCGCCAGTGTCGCGGCGATACTCAAGTTGAGCATTCTCGGGCGGCCAAGCAGGCCCACGCAAACGTAGGTCAATCCCAGCATGAGAACGAAGAGACTAAAGGCCAATGGCCAGTCGGCTTGCCACGCTTCCGAGGGAGATTCTTCCTGCAGCATCATCCATATGAGCATCGCGTATTGTATGAAACGATGCACAGCGACAACATACGTTTCCGGGGTGCTCAAGCCGGATGTCCGTCCCCTGTAGGCGCTGAGCGGCTTCATGTCCTCTCTCAACAAAAGCAGCAGGGCCAGGATAGGACCCCCAACAAGCAGGACAAGCATGAAGGTCTGCATGGTATGCTCAATGCGCCTATATGGCCACCGCAAAGCCTCATCGCGTTTTGCCGAAGCCTGAACTCTGGAACCAGAATAGCACGGAAGCACAAAACTGGCAACAGGGGTACGGGCATCCTCGCTGACACTGGAGCGGCGCCTGGGGGGAGGCACGCGTTTGCCTCAGGCTGACGTTTGAGGGCCGGGCGGTGTTAAGCTATTGTACGTACGGGGGCAGTCCAGAGAGCGGAGCGGACCGGCTGGATTGATCGGGCTTCCCACGCCCGGTCCGGGAGGTAGCATTGTATGACTTCCAGAGAACGTGTGCTGAGCGCATTGTCCTTCGAGGGGTACGATCGCATCCCCGTCAAACACGAAGCGACGCCCGAAGTGGACCGCATTCTCATGCGCCACTTTGGCTTGAAAAGTCAGGAGCAACTTCTGCGGGTGGTTGGCGATGATATCCGCTGCGTGGAACCGGAGTACGTTGGCCCCGCATTGAAGACGTTTCCGGATGGCGCGATCGAAGGCCTGTGGGGCGAACACTACAACTACCTGCATTACGAAGACGGCAAATACCTGGAGTCTGTCTACCAGCCGTTCAGAGGCGTCCACGATCCGGACAAGCTGGACCGGTCGCACTTCCCGAAGGCGGACTGGTACGACTATTCGACGATTCGTGCGCAATGCGAGGCGCTCAACGACTATGTGCGTGTGGCGGGCACACCGGGTGACCTCGACTTCATCAATGGCATTGCACGTGCCCGTGGAATGGAGGAGGTGCTGACGGATCTGCTCACGGATGACCCAGTGTATCTGGAGATCATGCAGGCGCGCTACGAGTTCTTCTACGAAATGCATGAGCGGATGCTGGAGGCCGCCGGGGGTCTTGTAGATATCGTTCACTGTGGCGAGGACTTCGGAAACCAGCGCGGGCAAATGATCTCTTTCGAGACCTTCGACAGACACTTCGCGCCGAAATTGGAGCGCTACTTCGCGATGGTCCATCGCCACGGCGCCAGAACGATGATGCACCAGTGTGGCTGCGTAGAGGCATTCATCCCGCGCATGATCGATTTGGGACTGGATATCCTCGATGTTGTACAGCCGACAACGCCCGAGATGGACATCGCTTATCTGAAGCGGAAGTACGGCAAGCGGATCTGTTACTGCGGCACGATGTGCGTGCAAACGACACTGCCCTGGGGCACCCAGGCCGATGTCGAGCGTGAGGTCCATCGCCGCCAGGAGCTGTTCCCGGACGGCGGCCTAATCCTTGGACCGACCCACGCGATCCAGTTGAAGACGCCTCTCGAGAACATTTTGGCGCTTTACCGCACCGCGGGTAGCCTCATGGAACCGATCGATCCGGCCGTGCTCGCGCTGGAAACGGCAGACACGACGGGGAAGATCAATCTGTCGAAGCTGTATTAGCATTGCGACTCCTTGTGCAATGATCAGTATGGCCCGTTCACTCGCTGTCCCTGCCATTGACGGTGAGAAGGATGTCGGCCATGGATCTGGCCCCCTCGTAGCGGAATGCAGGTGCCGAGGATCAGACAGCAGGTTATCTGCACATGTCGCAGGCAAGCCTGCTTCGTCAAAGCGGCGGCAAGCCTCCGCACTCCACGTGCTGAGAGAGAGGACGGCGCCCGGCTCATATGTCTATCGGAAGCGAAGGGTTCTGCGGCCTATCCGTGGAGTTCGACGACATCCCCGTCATAAAGGATGTGGTCGCGGCCGACCATCTGGCCGTCGTGCACGCCGGTGCCCCAGATGCGCGCGCTCTTGAGGTGGTGTACGAAATCCTTGTGAACCTTGGCCGCGAAGTGAGCGACGGTATCACCCTTCTTGAGCACAAAGGGCGCGTGTAATTCCGCCGGTTTGCCCGGTTGTTTTGAGTAGACGCGAATGATGCCCAACGAGTCGTAGACGGCTTCCCGCATTTCATCGAGGTTTCGGGCAGAGGCCACCGAGATTGCCATCACGGGCCACGTATCGCCGAGCAGCCCTGTGAAGGCCAGAAACTCCTCCTCCCAGAAGTCGTCATCTACCTTATTGACGAGCACAAGCGAAGGAATGGCGCGTCCGGAACCTGCTTCCGGCTGGTCGTTCCCTTTGCTGCCCAATTTCACATGGTGCGCGGTCAGCAGCTCGCGCACTTCCTCAAACTGCCCGAGCGGCTCCGCCTGAACGTCAACAAGCAACGCAATCAGGTCGGCAGTGTGAATGAGGTTGAAGAGTTCATGCTCGACATGTGCTTTGCTTACAGGGGGCGTGTCGATGAGCTGGACATGGATGTCGCGCAGGGGCATCATGCCCGGCAGGGGCACGCCCGTTGTGAAGGGATACTCCGATATGCGTGGCGTGGCGTGCGTGACGGCCGCCAGCAGCGCGGACTTGCCCGCGTTGGGCGCGCCGACTATCACGACCCGCGCGGGGCCTTCGCGCTCGATGTGGAAAGCGGACTCGTGGCGGCTGGCCTTCTTGTGGGCCTGTACCGCCTCCCGGAGGTGAGACAGCTTCCGCCGGTAGTCCCCGCGAAGCCGATCCGTGCCTTTGTGTTTCGGGATCGCGGCGAGCATTTCCTCGAGGCAGACGATCCGCTCCTGGTCGGTGGCCGCGGCGCGGAACCGTTCTTCCGCATCGAAATACTCTGGTGGCAGGTTGGTTGGCATTGCCGTCTCCACCGCCCGCTCCGGACGTCCTCGGCTCGATGCGCGTGATCACATGGAGGGTACGCCGGCGTTCCAGGTCCCTCCCAAAGACCATTATTGGACCATCGGTCGAGAAACCGCAAGCACTGCGCTGGACTTCCCGGATTCATATTCTAAGTGCACCGGAGTGGGCCCGAGCCCTTTTCCGTCGGAGCCGTCCGTCGCAGCCTCTTCGTGCCGCAGGTTCTTGGAGCGTGTCAAGGTGGAACCCC
>JADLCA010000520.1 GCA_020847495.1 Candidatus Hydrogenedentota bacterium
CCTGGACCGTTCCAACAACCCAGGGATTGATTACGCCAATGGATCCAATTATCCGCATTCGACTATCCATCATGATGTTCCTGCAGTTTATCGTGTGGGGATGCTGGTACGTGACGATGGGTACCTACCTCACATCGATCGGCTTCCAGGGTACCAGCGTCGGGTTCGCGTACAGCTCCACGGCATGGGGTGCGATACTTGCCCCGTTCCTCGTGGGGATGATTGCCGACCGGTTCTTCCCGGCACAGATCGTGTTGGGAGTGGCCCACCTCATCGGCGCCGCGCTCATGTTTCTGGTGTCCAGGACCACCGACCAAGTGCCGTTCTTCGTGCTGTTGCTGGCTTACGCCATCACGTACATGCCTACGCTCGCGTTGGTCAACGCCATCTCGTTTCACCAGATGACGAGCCCGGAGCGCGAGTTCCCCTCTATCCGCGTGCTGGGCACCCTGGGATGGATCGTGGCAGGGCTGGTCATCGGATGGATGGGAATCGAGGCCACGTCCAAGCCCATGGCCTTTGCCGCGGCGTGCTCTGTGGTGCTGGGCCTCTACAGCTTCACGCTGCCCAACACGCCACCTCGCTCCAAGGGCAAGTCGGCGTCGTTCAGTGAAATCCTCGGTACCGACGCGTTGGCACTCATGAAAGATCGTTCCTTCGCCATCTTCGTCATCGCGTCGCTGCTGGTCTGCATTCCGTTGTCGTTTTACTATAGCTTCGCAAACCTCTTCCTGAATGAAAGCGGAGTGGTGAATGCGGCGGGCAAGCAGACCATGGGCCAGATGTCCGAAGTCTTCTTCCTGCTGGTCATGCCCTTCTTCTTCAAGCGGCTCGGCGTGAAGATGATGTTGCTCGTGGGAATGCTCGCCTGGGTCCTGCGCTATGTCCTTTTCGCGTATGGCAACAGCGAAAGCCTGGTCATGATGTTCTACGTGGGCATTCTGCTTCACGGCGTCTGCTTTGACTTCTTCTTCGTCACCGGGCAGATCTACGTGGACAAGAAGGCGCCAGCGGAAGTGCGCGCCAGCGCCCAGGGCTTCATCGCGCTCATCACCTACGGCGTCGGTATGGTCATCGGCACGTGGTTCTCGGGCGTGGTAACGCAGCACTACCAGATCATGGAAGCCGCTGAGGTCGTCGGTCATCAGTGGAAGTATATCTGGCTGATTCCCGCGGGAATGGCGTTCGTGGTCATCGTCCTGTTCACGATTCTCTTCCAGGACAAGGGCGTGCCGGCTGAGGAGGCCAGCAAGGCGTGAGCGTGCGCGCCGTGTGCAGCGCTCTCATGAGCAAGGTGCGCGAGGCATGCGCATAGGCGTTAACACGCTGTTCCTGATTCCGCGGGAGGTCGGCGGCACCGAGATCTATGTGCGGAGCGTGCTGCCCGCCATCCAGTCTATCGAGACGGATTCCGAAGTCGTGGTTTTGACCAACCGTGTAAACCACGACTCTTTTTCTTCCTTCGACCGGGTGTTGATTCCGGTCGATGCGCATTCCAGGTCACGACGGGTCGTGGCGGAGCAGGTGGCCTTGCCCCGCGCGGCGCGCGACACCGCCATCGACGTGCTCTATTCGCCGGGCTACACGTGCCCGCTGCGCTGCCCATGCCCGCAGGTCGTGACCATCCACGACACGCAGTTTCTCGACTACCCCGAGGATTTCCCCTGGCTGTCGCGCATGGTGCAGCGCGTGCTCGTATCGCGCGGCGCGCGCGGCGCCGGGGCGATCACCACCGTTAGTGAGTTCTCCCGAGGTCGCATCGCCCACCATTTCAGCGTCCCCGTGGAGAAGATCTTCGTGGCCCACTCCGCCCTGTCCGGGGTGTTTGAAACGCCGCAACCCTGCATCGTCGAGAAGCCGTTCCTCCTTTACATCGCCAATACCTACCCGCACAAGAACGCTGCGCGGCTCGTGCGCGCCTTCGACCGCATCGCGGGGCAAATCCCGCATACGCTCGTCCTCTGCGGACAACCGCGCGAGGGGGAGCCAGCTCCCCACCCGCGCATGAGGCGTCTCCACCACATCCCCTACGAACAGGTCATCGGCCTCGTGCAACACGCGGATCTGCTGGTCTTTCCTTCGCTATACGAAGGGTTTGGCCGGCCTGTCGTCGAGGCGCAGGAGGCAGGCACCCGCGTCATCGCCGCGCGGTGCGCATCCATCCCCGAGATCGGCGGCCCGGGCGCCACCTACTTCGACGCGACGAGCGAGGAGGGCATCGCACACGCCATTCTGGAGGCCCTCAACGAGGGCTCGTATTTCCGGCGCGAGATGATCCAGGCCGGAAAAGTAAATGCCCGCCGCTTCACCTGGGACGCCTGCGCGCAGGCTACCCTGCAGGCCTTCCGCTGCGCGATGGAGCATCGAAGGACTGCCTGAAGGCGCCGGGGCCGTCATGCCCGCGAAGACGGGCATCCATCTACAAGCAGTCGGATGTCGCTGCGAAAACCCGAAGAAAAAAACATCCCCCTTCACCCCCTTCAAAGGGGGACGTGTGCAACACTATATCTATAGATTACTAAATGCCCAAGGTGAAGCACGCGGGCTCTTAATCAAAGACTGCTCAGCCCGAAGGGCCGAGCATAGGGTCCCCCTTTGAAGGGGGCAGGCCCGCAGGGCCGAGGGGGATGTTCTTATTCCGCCGGTCACATTTCCCCGCCGCCGGCAGACTATACTGACAAACACGGAGGCGGACATGCTGCTACGAAGAACCCAAACCGATGCGGATCTCGTGCGCCGGGTGTTGGCGGGACGGCGCGACGATTTTGGGGCGCTCGTGGAACGCCACCTGCCGTCGGCGTTCGCCGTGGCCTATGCGCGCACCGGCAATCGTGCGGATGCGGAGGACGCCGCGCAGGAAGCGTTTCTCCGCGCTTTGAAAACGCTGGACCGCTTGCGCGAACCCGAGAGGTTCGCTCCCTGGTTGCTCACTATCACGCGGAACGTAAGCTCCGATTTGCTCATGACACGGATGCGCGAACGCAGCGCCGTCGTGAATCTCCACCGCGCGAATGAAGACTCTTGGCTTCCCAACATGGAGCAACGCGAGATGTGGTCGAAGCTGCACGAGCAAATCCAGCAACTCGAAGAGGAGCCCCGGGAAGTGTTGCTCCTTCACTATTTCGCGGGGAAGCGCACGCGCGAAATCGCCGCGCTCCTGAACCTCTCCGATGACGCCGTGCGCAAGCGTCTCCAGCGCGCACGCGAGGCACTCGGCGCGCGGCTGCTGGATGAACTCAAGCCGGAACACGCGCTTCAGCCCATGCTGAAGAAGCGAGGTGCGGCGATCACCGTGGCCGCGATGGCCACACCGGTTGCCTGGCAAACGGCCTCCGCCGCGGCTGTGCCCGCGATCGCGGGCTTCGCAACCGGCAAATGGCTCGCGGGTGCCGTCATCTTCACCATCGTGATGGCGGGACTCGTGACCGTGATGCAGAAAGACGACCGTTCCATACCCCCATCGGAAGCCACAGCAGTAAGCAGTGCGGCGCCTGGTGCTCTGCCAAGAGAGGCCGCTGCGCAGACTAACGAAGGAGCACGCGAGCCACGCGGCGTGGCGCCGGGCATGCAGGCCGTTGCTCCGCAGGCGCCTGACTCCGCCCTGAACGCGATCCGTGGCCGCGTGATCGATGCGGTCACTGGCAAGGGCCTGAACCTGGGCGTCACGCTCACGGGCGAGCTTGTCGGCAACGAGGAGGTCTACGAACGCGGCAATGAAGACGGCACCTTCGCGATCGATATATCGAAGCGTGGCTACGGCGCCTTCACGATCAGTTGCCGCAACTATTACTACTACCCCTTCGCCAGCGTCGACGGCGAGCGGCGTCCCGGTGTGCCCATTCCCGAGATCGTACTGAAAGTCCGCGAGTTGGCGACCATCTCGGGCCGCGTGCTGCGGGCCGATGGCTCCCCCGCGCCGGATGCGTCGATCATGCGCCGGGAACTTGCGGGACACTACGATACAGAAACGCACGTGGAAGATGACGGAGCTTACGCCGTCCATCACCAGGGCGGCCGCCTCGCACTCTCCGCGCGGGACGGTATGCTGTGGAGCGAGGAGGCCGTGTTCGAACCTACGCGCGACGAATCGTTGACCCACGATTTCGTGCTGCCGGAATCGGGCGAAATTCACATCACGTTGCGCACCACGGACGGCAAGGTTGTCGAGTACATTCGCGACAGCGTCCTCGCGACGGAATCGGTGTCTGCACCGTTTCTGCTCGCCGAGAGGATAGCGGACAACGAGTTCCTCGTAAGAGAACTCCCTTACGATGTGTACACCATCGTGTTTCGCGCGTCGGGCTACGAGCCCGCGGAAGTATCCGGCATTCGACTCGACGAGCAACAGCCAAGGGCGGATGTCCATGTCAATCTCCAGCGCGCTCGACTCTACGAATTGACCATCCGTGTGCTCGCGCCGGATGGGAAGCCGTTGCCAAATACAGGTGTTACGTTGGACCTTGTCACGGAGCGCTTCGATTCGCAGGGCAACGTTCAGGCGGTGCTGCGAAACCGGATGGGCCGGAACGGTCTGAACACGGACGCGAATGGAGAGTGGACGGCCACTGGGCTGCCTGCCGGCGACTACCTCGCACACTGCGATGACGCCGCGGGAAAAGGCGAGGTGGAGGTCTCCGTGCCGGAGGTGCGCACCGCGACGCTGCAACTCGTTGCGCGCGATCCCGTGTACTTCCGTGTCGAGGCTGTGGACGCGCTGAACGGCGACAAGCCGCTCAGCCCCATCGATGTGCACACGTTTGTCGTCCACGGAGACGGCACGATATCAGAGGGTATGGCCATCGGCGAGAATCACATTGTCGTCATCAAGGAAGGCTACACGGCCTACATCGACACCGTTGATGCGAAAGCGACGGGCCCGGAGAATCCGATCATCATTCGCGCCGCGTTCGGCGAAGGCGGAGCCGTCGAAGGTAACGTATGGGCCGCGGACGGCTCGCCAAAGCCGATGGAGCCCCTTTTCCTAATGCCCGATCACTTGTGGGCTTTCGCCGCCGGGAATTGGATGGACCTGCAAAAGGACGACGGCTGGACAGAACTCGGCCGCCGCCTCGCGCAGCGCGCCTCCACCGACGCCTCCGGACATTTCAGCATTGGCTATCTCCCAGAAGGCCGATACATCATCGCCCTCGTCAACGGCGCCACCAGCGAGCCGATTGATGTCGTTCCCGGCATGCTCACCAGTCCTGTGGAAATTGCGGGAGAATAACCAAGAGAAGACACAGGCGAGGGCGCCTGTGCCACACGTCTATTCCCTATCCGTTGTTCTCCCTCAACTCCTTAGGCCTTTGGGATTGC
>JADLCA010000521.1 GCA_020847495.1 Candidatus Hydrogenedentota bacterium
AAGACCCCCGACGGCGAGTTCAAGTTGGCCCAGCTTGTCCGCTGCTGTGAGGCGTTGTACGACGTGTGCACGGCGTATGACATTCCCTTGATCAGCGGCAAAGACAGCATGAAGAACGACTACAAGATCGGCGACACGAAGATCTCCATCCCGCCGACCGTCCTGTTCACCGCCGCAGCTATCCTCGAGGATGTCCGGAAAGTGATTTCCATGGACGTCAAGACGCCGGGCGACGCGGTGTACGTCCTGGGCGAAACCAGGAACGAGCTGGGAGGCAGCGAGTATCTCGCCTTGCGCGGACAGTTGGGCACGAACGTCCCGAAAGTCGATGCGCCATCCGCGCGCAAGCTGTACGCCGCGCTGCACACCGCGATTGCCCAGGGGCTCGTGGCTTCGTGCCACGACTGCTCGGACGGCGGCCTCGGCGTCGCGCTTGCCGAATCAGCGTTCGCAGGCGGTTACGGCATGCAGATCGACCTCAACCGCATGAACGTCCAGAACGACATCATCGCGCTGTTCAGCGAATCGCAGAGCCGCTTCGTGGTCACCGTCCCGTCCCGGCACACGGCGGCCTTCGAGTCGGCGCTCCAAGGGCATCTAATCACACGCTTGGGTATGGTGATCCCCGAAGAGTTGTTCCGCCTGAAAGGCCGGGACGGATTCGACGGCGAAGTGTCCCTCTCGGAATTGAAAGAAGCATGGCAGCGTCCCCTGCGCTGGTGAAGAGGAAAAGGCGACCGTGGAAAACTCAAGCATACACGCATTGGTCTTGACCGGATTCGGCATCAACTGCGATAACGAGACCGCCAGCGCGCTGACCCGTGCGGGCGCGCACGCGGACAGGGTCCATCTCAACGACATTAGCGCGGATCCCGCGATTCTCGAGCGTTACCACATCCTGGCGGTGCCGGGTGGCTTCTCCTATGGCGACGACGTGGGTTCGGGCCGCATCCTCGCCAACCGTCTGCGCTACAGGCTTGGCGACCCGCTGCGCAAGTTTGTGGCGGACGGCAAGCTCGTAATCGGCATCTGCAACGGGTTTCAGGTGCTTGCGAAGATGGGCATGCTCCCCATGCTCTCCGGCGATTTCATTCAGGAAGTCACGTTGACCAACAATGACTCGGGCCGTTTTGAGGATCGCTGGGTGACACTCAAGGTGGAGCCCAACACACGCTGCGTTTGGCTGAAGGGCATCAAGAAGCTCGAACTTCCCGTGCGCCACGGTGAAGGCAAGTTTATCGCGCGCGACCAATCGATCATGGAGCAGATTGAAAGCGGCGGTCTCGTTGCCGTGCGCTATTGCCGGCGCGACGGTGAACTGGCCCGCGGCAACTTTCCCGAGAACCCGAACGGCGCGCACCACGACATCGCAGGCATCTGCGACACCACCGGCCGCGTGTTCGGGCTCATGCCCCACCCCGAGGCTTACGTCGATCGCCTCAACCACCCGCGCTGGTGCCGCGAGAAGCTCCCTGAAGAGGGCGCAGGCCTTCAGGTCTTCCGCAACGCCATCGAATACGCCCGGGAGAACCTCTGCGCCGCTTCGGTGTAGTGCAGCTCCCACACCTGCCGCGGATTAGTCCGGTGTCAGAAGGCCGGGTTTCCATTCCCATTTCCTGATCGCCCAGCGCTCGTGATCGCGGGGCTGATCCCTATGATGGAAACAGAACAAGACAGAGGAAGGGCGCCTGTGCCACACGCGCTTGCCATGCACGTGCGGCCTCCTCCAATTCTATTGTCCTTGGTTTGCCCGAAGATTTCACGCGTTGCAGAAACACGAGGCATGACGTATTGACGTGTGGCGCAGGCGCCCTCGTTTATGTCTTCGTGTTTTGCTCTGCCTCGCACTTCGGTTTGCCACCCCTGCACCCCTTCGATTCTTGGCGTCTCAGCGTCTTGGCGAGAGGATCTTCATTGCGCACGCACAGTCAGAAACGCCTGGCGTGGAATCCAGGCTACCTGGGGGCGCGTCTTCGAATCCGGAGGATGATTAGCGGTAGACTGGGGAGTAGTCTGACGTGAGGGTGCACATCATGATCTCCACCATATCGTTTGTTGCCGCCGCACTGACGTGCAGTGTGGCCCAGCTTGCCGCAACTCAAGACAGAGCAGAAGAACGGATTAAGGCATTCTGCATCGACTTCAATTGGGGACCCGAAGGGTTCGCGCCACCGGGCATGTATGCGCAGGCGTCCGCACAGGAGCACTTTGAATGGTACCGGGATATGGGGGTCAACACGATCCAGACGTTCTGCGTGAGCTGCCCGGGCTATGCGTGGTACCAGAGCAAGGTTGCGCCGGTGCAGCCGGGCATGCAGGAAGACTTTCTGTCGGAGTTGACGCGGCTCGGTCACGGCGCGGGCATGAAGGTGATGGGGTACTTCTGCGTGGGCGCGAACGCACACTGGAGCACGACGCACCCGGAATTGAGTCACAGCATGCCGAACTCGATCGCAATCCCTTTCACCACGGAGTATCTCGACTACCTGTGCAGGGAAATGGAGGAAGTGCTTACCGTCACTGGCATCGATGGGTTCATGATCGATTGGGTCTATAACGCGAGTCATTTCTATCCGGACCGCGAGTACACGTGGCTTGAGTGCGAGAAGCACATGTACCAGGAGTTGTTTGGCGAGCCGTTTCCCGGCGAGGAGAAGATGGATGAGGCGCGCACGCTCGAGTTCAACAAGCGGGCGCTCGCACGCGCCTGGGATCGCATTCACACCTCTGCGAAGAAGGCAAAGCCGGACTGCATCATCTGGCTGACGTGTTTCGACCTGCAGCATCCGCAGTTGGAAGGATCGCGCATGCTGCGCGAGGTCGATTGGCTCATGAACGAGCATTTCGATCCGCAAAAACTACTCGAGATCCGCAAAACCGCCGGCCCAGGACCCAAACTCATCCAGTGCGTCTGCGGTTGGGGCGACCAGCACAACGCCGCAGCCGTGCTCGGCGATCCGAATCTGAGGGACGTGGGCGTCTACGGGTTCGCCCGGCCCGACACCGACACCACACTGCCGCCCGATGATGATTCCGGAAACGCGCGGAACATCCGGGCGATGCGGGATGCGTTTAAGACGGCGACGCGATAGCGCAATGTGTGGACATATAGGGAGCAGGCAGGGATGCCGGCGCTCCCAGTGAAGACACACGCCCTTGCATAAATGCCAACTTTCGTGTGTGACCAGGGCACGCCCGGCGTGGAAACCGGGCGCTACAAGGCGCGGCGCGCACGCATCGCCAGGGCAAAGAGGCCCAGACCCAGCAACGTGACGGTGCCGGGCTCGGGAATGGCAGACAGGTTGTCATTGGTCAACGTGAATGCCATTTCCGCGTCTTCTTCCTCCCACGCGCCGCCATCGCTTTCCCGAAAGTACGCGTTGCCCGTTGCGCTGGAGGCCATCCAATACCAGAAGTCATCATCGTCATTGGTGGAATCGTTGAAGATGGAAATCCAATAGGTTGTCCCCGCGGTCAGCGCGATGGCACTGAAATCAGCGGAGTACTGATAGATGTCGGACCCGGCAAGGTCGAGACCCGTATCAGCCCGGTGCGGGTCGGTCACGGCAATCTCGTGGAGAAATGCGGTATCCGGAACACCGCCCGCGTCGGCAAGGATGCGAATCGTGAAGTCATCCGCAGCCGGCGGCGTGTTTCCATCGAAATAGAGTCCCCACCAGTGGACGTCGGTGACGGTGCTCTCGCCCTGCTGCAACACAAAGTCATCGGCAAGTTCCAGATAGAAGCTGCTGTCAGCGAGCAGCGCGCTCGCGCCGGGCGCGCCATTGTCAAAGATGGTGTCCGCCGCCACGGGAAACCCCGCAAGCAGTCCGGCAAAGATAAGCATGGCGGAAATCGATCGATTCTTCATGGTATGCATCTCCTCTTCCCCGGGAAGCATCCCGGCATCGGTGCCGAACGATTGCGGGACGGTTTGAAAAAGACTCTGCCCCGCACACACAAAGCAGACCCTGCGCACCGCACGGCAAAATGGTAGTGACGAGAATGCGTGAACGCTTGCAGCACGACTTGCACCAGTGATGTATTCAATCACATATTGCTGTTTTTGGCAATGTTCTGGAGATGAAGTAGGGCTCTACGGGAAGTTATAAGCTGACATCGGTGTGCGATTTAGTATCTTTGCTCGTTCTAAGCAGGACGGTGCGGCTTGCGAACCACTTCGTGCCCGCGGGCTCATGCCCCTTTGCCCCGCGACCTGAAGTGTGATTGAATAGCGGGATTGACCCAGTGTCCCCGCTTAGGCGGAGGATGAGGCAACTCTGAGAGGAACAGCTACGATGAAGACCCCAGGCAGAAGTGCAACAAGTGGCGCGACGAAACCCTCACGATACGGAAGGCGGGACTTTCTCAAGGCAGGCGCGGCTGGGGCCGGGCTACTGATCCTTCCAAGCGGCACGTTTGCGAGCGCGCAGGCGCCGAGCAACAAGTTGAATATCGCGTTGATCGGAGCCGACGGCCGTGGACGCGCGCACTACGATGCGTTGTCGGGAGAAAACGTGGTGGCCTTGTGCGATGTGGATGAGGAACATCTTGCGTTCGCGGCGAACGTGTTCCCCGAGGCGAAACGCTATGTGGACTGGCGTGAATGTCTGGAGCAACCGGGCCTCGATGCGGTGGTCTGTTGCACGACGGATCAGACGCATGCCTTCGTTGCGAATTGGGCCCTGAACCGCGACCTGCACATTTATTGCGAGAAGCCGCTGGCCATCAGCGTGGAAGAAGCCCGCCTGGTCCGGGAGACCTACAGGAAGAAGAAGGACAAACTGGCCACGCAGGTCGGGATGCAGCGCCACGCACACGAGAATTTCAACCGGGTCCGTGAGTTGATCCGCGATGGCGCGATCGGCGAGTTGGAGGAGGTTTGCGCGTGGGGCAGCCGCCAGATTCCCAAGCCGGGATATCCGCCCGCGGCGGGCGAGCCGCCGAAGAATCTCCACTACGACCTGTGGCTCGGGCCCGCGCCGTTCCATCCCTACAATCCGGAGTACTTCTCCGGGGACCCCGGTGCGAACTGCTTGCAGTGGACTATGTATTGGGATTTCGGCTGCGGCCAGATCGGAGACATGGGCAGCCACACCATGGATATCGTGTGGAACGCCATCGACGCAACCTTTCCCATCTCCGCGGAAGGCGTGGGCGAGGCATACAATCCCGAGGTAACGCCGGTGCGCATGACCTCAACGTTCGAGCATCCCGCCAACGACTGGCGGAAGGCAATCACGGTCAAGTGGCACCAGGGCGGCAACATGCCGAAGGCGCCACTGGAGTACATCGACCTGAGCAAGATTGGGCATGGCGCGCTGTTCCGGGGCACGCACGGATACCTCCTCTCACATTTCGAGACGCGGGCCATCATCCCCTTCGGGGACAAGGCGGATATGACCTACTACGCGCCCCGCGCCAAGGAAGCGCTCATCCCGCCGCTGGGCAACTTCCAGCAGGAGTGGATTAACGCGTGCAAGGGGAGCCTGAAAACGTCTTGTGATTTCGAGTACAGCGCAAACATGATCGAGCAATTGCTCCTCGGGCTCGTTGCCTATCGGCATGGATCAAAGATCGCATATGACGGCGCGACGGGACGCATCACGAACAGTGAAGAGGCCAACCAACTGCTGCGGCGCACGTACCGCGAGGGCTGGACTCTGGAGGGGTGAGAACAAGAACATGCCCGATATCGCTGAGATACTGGCGACGGGAGAGGAGATAATGCGACGCCCCTCTCCCGTCGCATTAATACTGGGATCAGGCAAATCCAAGGATCGCGAACAGTGCGGCGAGGAACTCTTCGATGTCGAGGCCGAAAATCGCGGTGACCAGGCCAAGAATAACTAAGAGGATTTCCATCATCGTTCTCCTTTTCTCTCCAGCGATTGCCGGTACGCAGTACCTGAATAGAGTATACAAGATGGACGCTGTAGCGGCCGGGCTTATTCACGACGTGCGAGACTGCGTGAACTTAGAAAAGTGAGAAGACGGACTACGGGTGCTGACTGTTCGCTCATGAGCACGCGCGGATCCGATCGGGGTAGTGCGAGATAAGTCCTTGAAGAACTGGAGCCTCAGGGGGTGGGCATCCAGGTACCAGGCAAGCCCGATGCAGCTTCTCCGGAATGACGCGGCCAGTTCGCATGGAGAGTGCAGCTTTTTGGGCCATCGAGGGATTAACGGGAGGGGGGTTGCTGTGCCTTCGCCAGCGCGGGTACGCAGCGTAGGGGCAGCAAGCACATTGGGGGAACATGAGATGGGATCGCACGCTTGCGAAACGTGCCGGATGCGTCACCGGTATGAGCAGAATCCAACTTCATTCTTTGGCCGTCTATGGCTGTGGCACACGAAGTGGTGTCCGGGGTGGAAGGCCTATGTCGCGTCCTTGACGGAAGAGGACCGGAAGAACCTGCTCGAATCGATGCGCAAGCACCAAACGTGACCATTGAAGAGACCGGCGAGGGCGCAGGTCCCCCACGTTCTTCCCACACATCTGCGCTGAGCCGCATGCCGCCGTCTGCCGCTGCGCGTGAGGGGTGAGCGATCGTCCATCAACTAACTACAGGTAATCAGTAAGTATCCCCCGGCCGAGCCGGGGGCTTTATGATGTGAGCCGCTCAAAGCGGCATGACGGGGTCGCTAACGCGGCCCCATCTGTTGGGGCCACCTTGGTGGTGGCCCGTTAGCGCCACAAGTTC
>JADLCA010000522.1 GCA_020847495.1 Candidatus Hydrogenedentota bacterium
AAATCCCTTGGGTAGACAGCTTCTGGGACTCTTTCCACACAGTCATCCGTCCCCTTGGCGCGGTCATCATCGCCGCGGCCGCGCTCACCGACTTGGATCCCGCCATCGAGGTGGGCCTCGTCATACTGTGCGGCGGCGTCGCCTTCCTCAGTCACACGACCAAAGCTGGCACCCGGCTCGCCGCCAACCACAGCCCCGAGCCCGTCTCCAATGTCCTCCTGAGTTTGGCAGAGGACTTCATCGCTTTCATCGGGGCGTGGCTCATCTTTGCGCACCCCATCGTTCTGCTCGCGATTGTGGCGTTGTTTATCGCCCTGTCGCTCTGGCTCCTGCCCAAACTCATCCGCCTGATCGCAAGGCAGATGGGACGCGTCCGCCGGGCATTCCGGAGCGCCGCCCAGAAGATTCGTGGCGCCACAGCCCGGGCCGAACACCCCTAATCCTGACCCGGCCTCCAGAATCGGTTGAAATATGGGATCATCCCGCCAAGCGTGTTCGGAATACTCCATTCCGGCCACGGGACAGGTAACGCTTTTGCCCCCCGCGAAACCAACGCGCGCAAGAATCTCCCCAACCCAAGCGCCTGCTGAACGAAGGGCGCGTAACTGGGTCCCCCGGTACTGTGCATCAGGACAAGCGTGACATCATCATCATCGCCCAGCGTCACGTGGTGTTCCGCCTCCGCGGCCTTCAGCAGCCTGGGAATGAAATCCTGGAGTGAGTCCATGGGCATTCGCTGCACCAGCGCAAGTAGCCCTTCCATCCCCGCCATCCCCGATAAACCGCTCCCCATCTCAATCAGCGAATCCGTGTAGCACAGCACCAAATCGCCCGGCTCCAGGCGGACGCTGCGCAAACTGTACGGAATGTCCACCGCGATGCCCAGCGGCATATCTCCTGGCCTCCGCCGTTTGGATTCCGGATCGGCCCGGAGATACTCCCAAACGCGCTCGCGTTTACGGTACAGGAGTGGGGGAGGATGCCCCGCGTTACTCAGCGTCAAAGTGCGTGTCGGCGCGAAAAACGTTGCCACCAGCGCCGTCGCAAACTGCCCATTGCCAAGATGATCGCAGAAACGCGCATTGACACGCTGCACCAGCGAAGTCTGGTCGATGTAGTTTACGTAACGGTGAATCAGACTGCGCAAGAAGCTGGCCAGCTCGGCCACCGTTTCCCCGTGCCCACTGACATCCGCCACCAGAATCCGCGTAACGCGCCCGCTCCCGCACGCGGAAACATAATGGATGTCACCCCCTGCCGGCGCGCCCCCGTGCGGCTTGCTGTATACCCACATGTCCAGCCCCGTAAGCTCCAGCGACCGCTCGACCTGAGTGTTCCCACCCCACACTTCCATGCACTGCATACGTGGTGTTGCCGCATCTTTCGCCATGAGAAGAACCTTCACGGGGAGTAGTTCTGTCAGGAGCGCCGGCATCCCTGCCGGCTCTTAGTCTCTCTCAGGGGTCACGGGGACCCGAGAGGAAGATGCATGAAGAGCCGACAAAGATGCCAGCGCTCCTGATACCATCTTACGGCGGGAGCTATCAGTCCGCCTGCCAGAATTCTCTGAAATCTTCCTGGTAATGCATTCACGCCGAGGGGTCGAGTTTAGTCAGGTCTTTGAAATAGTCCCGATAAAACCCCCGGTCCCGGGTGAGCAGCCGATCGCACTGCACCTTCGCATGTGCGCCGACCAGAAAGTCCGCAATCACCCGCTTTCGTTCGCCCGCCCGCGCACGATACTTGCGCCACGTCTCCCCTGCCAACGACGCAGCCTCGCTATCCATCGCAAGGAAGCCAATCCCCAGGGTGTCCATCTGCTCTCGCAACATCCGCGGAGTAGGGAAGAGGGCCGTCAATTCCGACCATACCACATCGCATACCACCAGCCGCCCCTGGCGCAAGCACTGCCGGATAGCCTCCGCCGATGCCTTCCCGTGGCGCGGATCGTCCTGGAACAAGTCCACCAGCACGCTCGTGTCAACGGCCGTGATCACGCTTCACCGCGCAGATCGGTCAGCACTTCATCGGTGGACTTGCCAAGTTTCAGACAGCCCCGTACCTTGGCAATGGGGTCCTCGGGCGAAACCTTCTCCGCCACAATCACACCGTGCTCTTCCCGGACGTCCAACACCACGCCCGCCGCCAATCCCAGCCGGTCTCGAATAGCCTTCGGGATCGTAATCTGCCCCCGTTCACCAACGCTCGCCTTCATGGCACTTCCTCCGATAATATGGATTCAGAGTATGTATCCATATCCAATAATACCACACGCTGCCCGTTTGGACGGTACCGGGTGGCTCCCTTGTGTCTTATCCCGTGACTCCCGTGACTCCCGTGATTCTCATACTTCCCATCCCTCATCCCCCTCCCGGAATCGCCACCACCTTATACCCCGCCATCTCCAGCAGCACCGGGTACCGCGTCTCCGTCGCTGGGAATAGCACCGCATGCGTCGCCCCGTAGCGCTCGCGTATCGCTGCCATGTGCTCATCCGAAATCGTCAGGTAATTGTTGAGCACCTGCCCCGCCTGGTGATGGTACGCACTCTCAAACGGCCCATAGCAAAACACCACCCGCTGATACCATTCCTCCATCGCCTCGTCGTTGAACGGAAACGCCTTGAAATCCACCACCACCGCGCGCTCCGCCGTCAGCCGGAACCGCGCCAAATCCGGCGGTACCAGCAAGACCGCTTCCTGCCGCGTGTTCGCTTCCACGAATCTTCCGATTTGGTACACCTCATCCTGGCTGTCTTCCAGCCATATGATCGGCTGATACTTCGCGCTCCACCGGGACCACCCCGCTTCCGGATAGCTCCGTCCCGCGGCCAGCACCCCCGCCAGCGCCACGCACCCCAAGATGGGCAGCGTACTGCGAATCCAGGCAGAACGCACCACCAGAAACCAAAGCGCCACCAACCCGTACACGCAGAGGGCGCCGCCTTCCTCACGATGCCCCCAACGTGCAAGCGCCACGAGAACACAGACCAAGATGAAGGCACCCGCGTGGCGACGGACCATGGCGCCAGCCGCCTCAGATGCTTTGCAGAGGAGCCACGTCCCCAGGATCAGCGGCGGATGCCATGGACCATTTGCCGCCCACAGCGCCAGCCCAAACCAATGCCGGCCCGTATCTGGGCGCGCCCGAAACGAGGCGGCGATCATCCCGCCAACGACCATCAGGCCGATCCACTTCACGACATACAACAGCCGGTACACGTTGCCCGTGATGATGGCCCGCACCGGAATGATCTCAACGCCCACGTACCCCATCGCACAAATGACGAGCACTACCCCCGTCGCGACGGCACACCGGATCGCCATGCGGCGGTCGATCTGTTCCTGGACGTAACAGCCACACCCCATGAGTGCACCCGCCACGAGGAAGACCAGCAACAACCCCCAGTCTTTCAATGGAAACGTGCTCGGCACGATGTGGTGAGGCACCCGCAGGTACGCGTAGATCCCTCGCAACCGTTCCACGTCCAGCAACGGCGCATAGGGCCGAATCCAGAAGACATAGCCCAACACGGCCAGCACCACGCCACATCCCACAACCGAGGCGAGCGTCTTAAGAGCGTCTCTCCGGTCCGTCCCGCCTCGCATTTCCCAAAGCGCCACTATAGCAACTGTCGCCAGCCCGATGATGCCCACTTCCAAACCCACCGGGTGGACCATCGCCGCCGCGAGGGAGAATCCCATGCATGTCACGCTCCGCCCTCGAAAGGCCTCCGCGATCGCAAGCAGGGTCCATGGCAACGCCAGAAATGCAGGTATCAATACACGCGTTTATAGAATGCAGTACCCCGAGATCGAAAAACTCGCCACGGCAATCGCAATACAGGCGGCTATCAATCCCGCCGCGTCCGCCCCCCGGAACAACCTCCGCGCTGTCACGAACGTCACCGCAATCGTCGCCACATGCGACAGCCACGTCAGAAGGAAGAACGTGATAGGAACTGGGATGATCTGGCACAACCCCGCCAGCAGACTCGCGTAGTACGAGCGCGCGCCAAACTGATCGCTCGCGTTGACAAAGAAGTCCCGCGTCAGATACGCCGGATCGAGCTTGCGATACACCTGACACAACGTCTCGACCTGCACATCCGTCCCGAATTGATACCGGAAGATGAGCACTTGCAGCGTGACCACCACGAACGAAAACGCGGCCACATCCCACCACCGCAACCGCGTCTTCTCACCACTTAACGCGAACGGAATCATACCTTCTTCCGAGTCCTCCTCCAGCGCCAAACCGCGATTTACATCCCACTTCTGAGATCTGTGTCAATTGGAGCCACTCAAACTCGGGCTTTGGAACTCTAGCCACAATTCCAGATCCGTCTCCGCTCTTCAAATCGGTGTATATCAGTGCAATCTGTGGATACCATCTTCTGGGCAGCTCTGCCATTCTTTTTCTGGGGGACCCTATCAGTATCTGCACAAACCGGCGTCATCTGCGGGGATAACCTCTTCTGCGGTGCCCGAGCATCCAACATGCGCCGGCCGCCTTCAGTATCCACTGTCCGCCGCCGGCACCTCCCCGCGGCTTCGCCCGGTCTCGCATTCTTCCCATAACTCCCATCAGCCCCCCGCGCCCTCCAGTTTGCCTTGCCGCCGCCGTTCCCGCTATGCTTCCGGCTCCCCCGGTTTTCGTAACTCGATCACCCGCGCTGGACGCTCGCGCCAGCGCTACGCATACGGAGCAGTGAATCACCATGCGAATGAGCCATCTCGTTGGAATGCGCTACAAAGAACGGCCCGCCGAAGCCGCGTTGGAAAGCCACGCCTTCCTCCTGCGCGGCGCCTACGCGCGCCAGGTCGCCAACGGCATCTACTCCTTGCTGCCTCCGGGACTCCGTGTCATCCGCAAGATCGAGCGCATCGTCCGCGAGGAAATGGACCGCATCGGCGGACAGGAAGTCCTCATGCCCGTGGTCCAGCCCAAGGAACTCTGGGAAGAATCCGGCCGCTACACCAGCGTCGGCAACGAACTCTGCCGCTTCCGCGACCGCACCGGACACGACATGGTCCTCGCCATGACCCACGAAGAAGCCGTTGTCCACCTCTGCCGGAACGAGATCAACAGCCACACGCAACTGCCCTTCATGGTCTACCAGCTCCAGACCAAGTTCCGCGACGAGCCCCGCTCGCGCGGCGGCCTCGTCCGCGTCC
>JADLCA010000523.1 GCA_020847495.1 Candidatus Hydrogenedentota bacterium
GCGCCGCATCGAAAGTATCTCCGTGCAGCACCACGTTGGCGCCGAACGCGCGGCAATTGGTCACTTTCGTGAGTGGCGCGAAGCGCGGCATCACGACTGTGACCGGCACCTCCAACTGCGATGCGTGATACGCGAGACCCAGCGCGTGATTTCCCGCCGAGGCCGCGATGACACCGCGCTGCCGATGCTCGGAATCCAGGGTCATCAGTGCGTTGCGGGCGCCGCGCTCCTTGAAACTCCCCGTACGCTGGAGGTACTCCAGCTTGCAGTAGACTTCGCACCCCGCCACTGCGGACAGCGGCGCGGAGGGCGGACAGGGGCTGTCGTAGATATATGGGCGAATCCGCTCTGATGCGCCGCGGATCTGTTCGTAGCTGAGTTCCACTTCGGCAGTCCTCCTGTGTACAGGTTCCCGGCGAACCGGACACTTCAAACAGTACCCGCTATTGAGGCATACTGAGCATTCTACAGGTAAAACGCCTCGGGCGGGGAGCAGCTAACAATGAAGCGGCGTGAGTTCTTGCGGTCGGCGGCGGCCGGTGCGGCGGCCCTGGGTCTGGAGTCCTGCGCCCACGTGAGACATGGCGTAAAGGGGCCTCCAGCACGGAGGCCCAATGTCGTCTACGTCTTCGCGGACCAGTGGCGCGCCCAGGCCACCGGCTTTGCGGGTGACCCCAACGTACGGACGCAGAACCTCGACCGTCTCGCGGGCGAGGCGTTGAACCTTCACAATGCGGTCTCCGGCTGGCCGGTATGCTCGCCATACCGGGGCAGCCTCATCACGGGCCAGTACCCGCACACGAACGGCGTTTTCCTGAACGATGTGTGCCTGGGCAACGATTCCGTGTCCATCGCCGAGGCCTTCGGCGGGGCAGGCTACCAGACAGCGTATATCGGCAAGTGGCACTTGGACGGCCACGGCCGTTCGAATTACATCCCGCCCGAACGCCGGCACGGATTCGATTTCTGGCGCGTGCTCGAATGCACACACGACTACAACAACTCGCTCTACTACGGCGACGCTGACGTCAAGTTGAAGTGGGACGGCTACGACGTGTTCGCGCAGACGCGCGAGGCACAGCAATACATCCGCAAACACGCGGCCGCCGGGCCTTTCGCGCTCTTCCTATCCTGGGGTCCGCCCCACAATCCCTACGAGACCGCGCCGGAAGAATTCCGCGCGATGTACGATCCCGCGAAGCTGGCGTTGCGCCCGAACGTGCCCAAACAGGCTGAAGAGAGCTCACGCAAGGACCTCGCGGGGTACTACGCCCATTGCACCGCGCTCGACCAATGCGTGGGCGAACTGCGCAAGACGCTCGAAGAAACCGGGATCGTGAACGATACCGTCTTCGTCTTTACTTCTGACCACGGCGATATGCTGGGCTCGCAAGGCGAAATTCGCAAGCAGCGGCCGTGGGATGAATCCATCCGTGTGCCGTTCCTCATTCATTATCCCGAGGGCTTGGGCACGCAGGCACGTTCAGATGAACTTATCATCAATTCGCCCGACATCATGCCCACGCTCCTTGGCCTCTGCGGCATCGACGTGCCCCACACGGTCGAAGGCACGGACTTCAGCGCTGTCCTTCGCGGCACCAGCACCAAGCGTCCCGAAGGGGCGCTCCTTGCCTGCTACCATCCCTTCGGCGAGTGGACACGCCCCAAGGGCGGCCGTGAGTACCGGGGCGTGCGCACGGAACGGTACACGTATGTGCGCGCGTTGGACGGGCCGTGGCTGCTGTACGACAACGAGACGGACCCGTATCAACTGAGGAACCGCTGTGGCGATGCGGATGTAGCCTCCGTGCAGAAGCACCTTGAAGCACTGCTCTCGCGCACCCTGCGCGATGTGAATGACGCATTCCTGCCGGGCGACGCCTATGTGCGCCGCTGGAATTACACTACGGACAAGAACGGCACGGTTCCTTATGCGCCATAACCCAAGGAGTGGAAATAGACTGATGATGCGGTGGAGCCTGATTGCCGCGTGCACGCTCGGCGCCTTTCTCCCGGCTTCTGCCGGAGAAGTCTCAATTGATCCCATGACGCGCTGCGCGCGCATCACCTACGCCGTGCCAGCGGATGCACCGGATGTAGTGGACGTGACCTGCGCATGGGCGCCGGCGGGTTCCACGGAGTGGCGTCCCGCGGCCATCACGCCGAATGTTTCAGAAACGGCCTTGCGCCTCGCTCCATCTGCCGTATCTGGAGCGTGGCGGCAGGGCAAGTTGCAGGAGCGCCGCGCCGCGGGTCTCAACCGCAGTGTCGTGTTCAATCCCTATCCCGATGCGCAACAGAACGGTCTGGTGGACGTGTCCTTCCGTGTGGCCGTGCAAGGCCCGGGCGGCGCGGTGCTGGCGGAGGAAGTCGTTCCCATTCAGTGTGACAACTCGGACGTGGTTTACATCGAAGACTGGTCCGCCGTGACGACGAGCGATGCGGTATCCACTGGCGACAATACGGATACGAAACTCTGGAAGTGGAAGATGGATCTCGATTCTTCGGCGGACGTCACGCTGGGAAACGCGCTGTACGGTGACGCCGGTCCCGGGCAAGCCTTGCGGCCTTTGTCGTACGCCCTGAACCTGAAGGGGACCCACGCCATCTACGTGCGGACATCGCACTCCGAGGGCGCGATTCGCCTACGCCTCACCGGCAATGAGCGCCCCGACACGGTGGCCTCCCGCCGGTCTGGCGAGGAAGTCCTGTGGAAATGGGCTGACATGGATCGGCAACATCTCGTGCTCAGTCAGCCGCATCATTACACCGGGTACACGCCCGCTCACATTGACTACGTCAAACTCGTGCCGCTCCCCGCGGAGCAAGTTCGGCAATTGCGCGTCCTGTATGACGGCCAGACAGACAAACTGGTCGCGGGCTATTTCGAGCCGTATTCGTGGGCGTTTGTCGAAGACTTGACGAGTCCGCTTCAACATCGCGAGCCTTTGACCGCGTTTGCTGAAGCGCGTATCGGAATCACCGATATCCAGGTGGGGCGCTTCGGTATGAAGTCCGTTTTCGAGACACGCGCCACCGACCAACTGCTGCACGCCACCATAGGCGATCCGATCGGCGATGTAGTCCAACCCAAGACCGACAACGTCGGCAAGATGCAGCAGTACTCCAACACGCTCGACGCCGAGCTGCTCTACGCGCGCGAGTTGGGCCTTGTGGCGCACGCCAATTTCGGGGCCAGCAACTGCTACCCCGGCACACCGCTCCAGGGCGACTTCTCCAAGGAACATCCCGACTGGATGCGCGGCAGCGCGCTGCGCTTCGAAGTGCCTGAGGTGCGGGCCTACGCGTTAAGCCTCTACCGTGAGACGCTGGAAATCGGCGCACGCGGCATTTCGATTGATTTCTGCCGCTACCCTGAGACCATCGACACGGCGGAGACCTGCACCACCTTCTTGCGCGAATTGCGCGCGCTTGCGAACGAGTTCAATCCCACCGATGCCCCGCGCATTGCGATCCTCGTGCGCTTCCCCGGCACAGGCGTGCGCCGCGCCGAACTGTTCGATTACGCCGCCTGGATCCGCGAAGACCTCGTGGATTATCTGTGCCCGAGCAACATCCAGGGCCGGCACATGAACATCGACATGACTCCCTATTTCGATGCGGTGAAGGGGAGCCGGTGCACGCTCTTGCCGGAAGTGGACGCACTGGAGTGGGGCCTTCCATTCCCAGGCCCCTTCCTCTGGCGCGTGGCGGAACTCTACAAGCAAGGCGCGGTGGGCCTGTACATTTACCAAGCTGATGGGCGCGTGCTCGGCAAGCCGGAAGATCGCCGCGCCATGCGGTTGCTCGCGGATAGCCGCGCCCTCCAGCAGTGGTGGGCAGGCGAAGAGGCCGCGCGACCCGCACGCAGCAAGGGCATCTACATTTCCGCGCCGCACGAGTTCGGCATCTACCACGGGTGGGAACGCATCCGCATTTGGACGGAAGGCGTGCCCATGGGCGAGCTTGAAGTCTATCTCGATGACGCCCTCGTCAATCACTGCGATGGCCCGCCCTATCTCGTCGGCACGGAAGACGACAAGTCTGACGGTGTAATTCCGGCAGGCGAGCATCAACTGAAGATTCGCGCGAAGGATGGCGACGCCTGGCTGGAGCAGATCTTCACGGTGAAAGGTGCATAGATGACACGCAGTATGGATCTGTTTCGCTTGGATGGCCGGCTCGCGCTCGTAACGGGCGGCGCCGGATTCTACGGCACGCCTATCTCGCGCGCCCTTGCGGAGGCTGGGGCCAAGGTCATCATCGCCTCGCGGAGCCGCGAACGCTGCGAAGAGCGCGCTGCCGGGTTGCGCAACGCAGGACTCTCGTGTGAAGCCGAGCAGTTCGACATGGGAGACCCGGATTCCATTCGCGCCCTGTATGCCCGCATCGCGGACGCGCACGGAGTGCCAGACATTCTGGTGAACAACGCCCTGTTGCGTTCGCCAACACATTACGACGAAGCCACGCCGGAGCAATGGGCAGCCGCGCTTCAGGCCAACGTCACCGGGATTCACATCTGCACCAGCGTATTCTCCGCGGGCATGCGCACCCGGCGCAGCGGGTCCATCATCAACATCGCGTCCATCTACGGCGTGGTGGCCCCGGACTTCCGCATCTATGAGGGCATGGAATTCGCCTCGCCGCCGGACTATCCCTTTCACAAGGGCGGCCTCATCGCGTACACGCGCTACTGCGCGAGTCTGTTCGCGCCGGACGGCGTGCGCGTCAACTGCCTGAGCCCGGGCGGCTACTACTCCGGGCAGTCCGACACGTTTGTCGAGCGGTACAGCGCGCGCGTGCCGATGGGGCGCATGGCGAGCGACGACGATATCGCGGGGCCCATCGTCTTCCTCGCGTCGGACGCATCACGGTATATCACGGGAGCGAATATTCTGGTCGATGGCGGCCTGACGATTCGCTGACACCCATATAGGAAGGAGAGTTTCTCGTGGAGTTTCGCGGCATTGTCCCGGCAATTGTGACGCCGTTCGCGCCGGACGGCGGGGTGAACACGGAGGTCTTGCGCAATCTGGTCGCGTATCAGATGGAGAAAGGCTGCCAAGGCTTTTTCGTGTGCGGCAGCGCGGGCGAAGGCGTGCTGATGACGCGCGCGGAGCGCAGCCGCGCCGTGGAGGCGGTCGTCAGCGAGGTATCCGGGCAGGTGCCCGTGATGGTCCACGTTGGGGCGATCTCCACCTCGGAGGCGGTCGAGCTGGCAGCGCACGCGCGCAAGGCGGGCGCGAGCGCGGTTTCAAGCATCCCGCCGCTCTATTACAAACTGCCGTGGCCCGCGATCATCGGCCATATCAGGGCCATCGCGGAGGCCGCGCAACTGCCGACGTACTACTATCACATCCCCTACATCACGGGCATCATTCCATCGGCCGCGGAGTTTGCGGAAATGTCCGAGCGCGTTGAGAACCTCGCGGGGTTCAAGTTCTCCTCTGAGGATCTTTTCCTCATGTGGCAGGTGTTGGAAGCCACGGGCGGACGCCAGACCGTCCTCTTTGGCGTCGATCAGCAACTCATCTCGGGGCTTGTCATGGGGGCGCACGGCGGCATCGGTTCGACCTACAACTTCATGACGGGCTGGTTCGTGCAGATCTACCAGGCGTACCTCCGGGGCGACATCCCTGCCGCGAAGCAGGTGCAGGACCGCGTCAACCGCGCGATTCAACTTTTCTTCAAATACGGCGCAAACCGCGGCACGGAGAAGATGATGACCTCCATGCTGGGGTTCGAAATTGGGCCGCCCCGCCTGCCGACGCCGCCATTCCCCGCGGAGCGCGTCGAAGCATTGCGCAAAGACATGGAGGCCATCGGCCTGTTGGATGGATGAAGCACTGACGCGAAGGGAGTGACCGGATGCGGTATTACCGGCCGATTCTTGCCATTGGGATTGCGCTGTCCGTTTGCCTGCTCGTTTGTGCCGCACAGGATGCGCCACAGCCGGACCGGTTGAATTGGTCGCAAGCACCCGCCTTGCCGCGCGCAATGGCGGGTCACATTGCCGGGGCGCACAACGGCGCGCTCATCGTGGCTGGCGGCTCCACCTTCGATGTGTCGCCGTGGCAGGGTGGCGAGAAGATCTGGCTGGACACGGTGTATGTTCTGCCGTCTCCAACGGGGGAATGGAAGAAGGAAGAGCCTCTCTCCCATCCCTTGGCCTACTCGGCCGTGGCCTCGACTCCGCTCGGCGTGGTGTGCGCGGGCGGCAGCGATGGGTCAAAGCACCACGCGGCATCCATGCTGTTTCAATGGAGCGAGGACACGCTGAAGCGTGTTCCATTGCCCGACCTTCCGGGTCCTTGCGCGTACGGCGCCGCAGCCGTGCTGGGCACGACCGTGTATGTTGCGGGTGGTCAGACAACTCCTAATTCGACCGATGCCTTGAATACTTTCTGGTCGTTGGATGTTTCGAGCCCCGGCTGCGCGTGGCAGGAACTCGAGCCGTGGCCGGGTCCTGCGCGCATACTGCCAGTCATGACTGCTCAGGCAGGATCGCTTTATGTCTTCAGCGGGGCGGACCTTGCCCCGGGCGCCGACGGCAAGGCAGCGCGCACCTACCTCACCGATGGGTATCGCTACACGCCCAATCAAGGTTGGCGGGCCGTGAATGGCCCGCCTGTGGCGACGGTCGCGGCTGAGGCCATACCCAGCGGCCCGGCAGCCATCCTGGTTTTCAGCGGCGACGATGGCTCGCTCGTTGCTCGCAATGCCGAACTCGGCGACAGTCATCCCGGCTTTCCAGGCGTGGTCCGCGCGTTCAACACGGTCACCGGCATGTGGAGCACCGTGGGAGAAATGCCGCGGCCCGTGGTGACGGCCACCGCCGTGGCCTGGCAAGGCGGCATTGTAATCCCGGGCGGTGAAGATCGCCCCGGTCATCGCATGGACGCCGTGCCCCTGGCGAAGGTGCACACGCTGGCCCACCGTAGCATGACGGTTCTCGACTATACGGTCATGGGCGCCTATTTCGCCCTGCTACTGGCCATGGGCTTCTACTTCTCGAAGCGTACGAGCACCAGCGCGGATTTCTTTCTCGGGGGCAAGCGCGTCCCGTGGTGGGCGGCGGGCATCAGCATCTTCGGCACGCTGCTCAGCGCGATTACCTTTCTGGCGGTGCCGGCCACCGCCTTCCGCTCGGATTGGGTTTACTTCATAGGCAACGTGGTCAGCATCATCGTGGCGCCTATCATCGTCTACGCCTACCTTCCGTTCTTCCGCCGGCTCGATGTCACGACTGCCTACGAGTACCTGGAGAAGCGCTTCAATTACGGCGTGCGCCTCTTCGGCAGCGTTGCTTTTCTGCTCTTTCAACTCGGACGCGTCGGGATTGTGCTGTACCTGCCGGCGCTGATGCTATCCACCGCCACTGGGCTCGATGTGCGCGTGTCCATCCTCCTCATGGGCGTCATTACCACTGCCTATACCGTGATGGGCGGTATCGAGGCCGTCATTTGGACCGACGTGCTGCAGGTAATCGTGCTCCTCGGCGGCGCGCTGCTCTCCCTCGTACTCATCGCGCACAGCGTCGATGGCGGGCTCGCGGCGGTGTACACGACAGGGATGGCGGA
>JADLCA010000524.1 GCA_020847495.1 Candidatus Hydrogenedentota bacterium
AATCGCCGGGCTGACAACGCCCTTCGCGGAGGCTTTGCGGAGTGGAACACGGTGCTCTCCGTCGCTTCTCATCGTGCTCTGCAATCACGAAGGGGGTCTTCCTTGAACCACGTAGAGCGTCAGTTCATCCGGCTTCAGAATTGGTGTAGTTTCCCGCCATGAGGGGGCATGCTCCGTGCGCGGGGCCTTGGCGGTGCCTGCCTCGTCGTACGGCTTCACGAGATATTCTCCCGATGGTGAATCAAGCCACGGGGCCAGGTCGCAGTCGAAGGCAATGGCCTGGGCCTGATCGCTCGTGTTCATCGCGACGAGCAGCAGGCCATCGGAACGAAGGTAGCCACGAATGCGCGCGCCGGGACACGGCGCGGACAGGATACAATCGCCAACCGGAGTAGCATCTTCAAAGTAAGGTAAGAATTGCTCGTGCAGCGCCGCGCAAGTCTTGAGAGCCTGGCTCAATTCGGGATAGTCTTCGATTCGGGCAGACCCATTGATGCCTTCAGGTTTTGATGGCATGACATTCATAAACAGATGATCCATGAATAACCGCTTCACCGTCCTCGGCGAGGCCCCGACATTTACGTTGAAGCGCGGAGTCGCGTAGGCGTTCGTCAGTGCGCGCCAATCCAAGTTTTCGTCGAACAAAGCCCAATTCCAAGTGTAGTCCAACCAACGGCTGTCCAGATCGAGGTTGTTCAGATTCTCCGCGGAGTAGGTAGCCCCAGGGTTTCGCGCTTGAGCGGCGGAGCGTACCCGAGAAAAGATGGCTTCGAGGTTCGGTTCGCCGGGAGCATGACGAGCCTGATCCCAGGTGATGGAGTGCCAACCTCGCGCGATCATGTTCAGTAGACTCGTCGTCACGTCCTCCTGCCATTGCGCATTATGCAGATTCGCAAAGGACCCGCGGGAAGCTTTGCCATAGTATGGGCGGAGCATGGGGACGAAATCGCTGTGATATCCCCAGTACTCTTGCGCGTCGTTCCAGCCGTACCGCGATGGAATGGGATCGAGCATGGTCATCACGGAGACGAACAGCGACACATTCACTCCCATGGCCCGGCACGCTTCGATGGCGTGGTTGAACTCCTCCAGGGTGCCGAGTTCCGGGGACGGCTCCTTTGGGATTTCCCAGGGCTGCCACAACCACAGGACCATCTCGCTGAGGCCGTGCGCTCTGCTCTCCTTCGCAAGCTCCGGCAGATCGCGGAACCTCCACACGACGGTGGACCCGGAAGGATCGGCGTTCGCGTATTGTTGCGCCATCCACACGGTGCGGTACCCGAGCGATTTGCGCAGGTGCTCGGGGAGCGGGTAGGGGCGCTGCACGTTCTCATTCACCCATGCGCGAAAGGGCTCTATGCCTTTTGCCCAGCCGTGCTCGTGTGGGGTGAGGATATACTCGGGGCTGCTCCACCGTTCACCGGGTGCGATGGTTACGCGGTGCTCACACATGAGGCGGAGCGTTCCGTCAGTCTGGGAACGATGCAAGCGCACGTACTCGGAGACGGGTTCGCCGGCCGCATTAAGGGGACCCCAACTCCAGAGTTTCGGAAAAAGACTGAACCCGCCCTTCAGACTGCCGAAGTTTATCCACCGCGCGCCCATGGATTTGTCATAGGCCCCGGACTTCAGCTCCATCCAGTTGCGCCGCGAGGCATACCACCGGCCGTCATCCACCGGCACGTTCAGGTCGCGGAATGGCTTCATCGCAAACCCGCAGGCGCGGAGTTCCGTGCCATCCTCTCCCGCGAAGGGAAGGAGTCCCGCAAGATCGGGAAACAAGACTTGTGGAATCGCGATGGACGATTGATTGTCGATGGAAGCCGTGATCGCTACATTGGGCCCATCCGGCGCCGGCTCGATGCGCACCGACGCCGACACGCGGCCTTCGGGCGCGAAGGCGCGGCTCAAGCCCAGCGCGCCCCATGTTACGTGCAGAGCGCCATCCACGACCTCGACGCGCGTGTCTTTGGAGTAGCGCGTCCCCAAACGTAGGGGTTCGAAGCCGTGGCCAGGATATGCGGTTTCCAGCAAGGATGCGCTCTCGGGAGTGGACTGGAGCATAGTCATGCCGGCGTACTCGAGCTTCAGGAGTCCGCCCGATGACGCGTCAATCGTGACATGGAGGCCATTGAGTTCCGCTTCGACGACGTCACTCGATTGCGCCCACGCAGACCTGCCCGGGCCAAGCAGCGCAAGGATGAGCAATCCAAAGACGGTGAGGCTTCGCATTGCAGAGGATTTCCCCTATGAGCCGAATGATACTTTCATTTCAGACTCGCCGCCTGGAAGCGGTGCACCGGCAAGGGCATTTCGGAGTCCGCACCCTTGATGCTCTTCCACACGATTTCGTTGAGCGCGAACATCGGCGCGCGGTCGTAGTCGGACAGGTCCATTTCCATCGATTCCTGCGCACCCCAGGCTGTGGCCTGATTCCGCTCTTCCAGATCGATATTGGGTTTCACGTGGGTGTAGGGCGTCAGGTCAGGCTGCTCCTGGAAGCTCGCGTACATGGGGTTCGCGGCGGCATCGTACTGGCTCATGGGCTGGAGGCCCAGCAGCAGCTCGATCGTACGCAGCATGGAACTCGTCGTGTAATGCGTGCTGTCCACGACGCCCCGGCGGCAATACGGGCTGACGACGAGTCCGACCGTGCGGCGCGCGTCCACATGGTCCGAGCCATCCTGCGCGTCGTCCTCAATCGCGAACACCGCCATCTCCGGCCAGTACTTACTGTGGGTGACGCGATCGATGATCATGCCGAGACCGTAATCGTTGCTCGCCACCGACGCGCGCGGCGTCGGTTCGCCGGGCCGCGTGCCGCGTGTGTGGTCCTCGGGAAGCGCGAGGACGATGTAGTTGGGCAGGCGCTTGGCCGGATCGGGATTGTCGAAGTTGGCTTCGTACTCGTCGAATTCACGGATGAACTCTGCCGCGTTATCAAAATCCCGCGCGCCCCAGGAGAGATAGTTGGGCGCCACGTGCCCGTGAAGCGCGCCCGCGTGTTCGAGGGCTTTCATGGCCTCGCCCTCGCTCACGCGCGAGGCGTACTCGCCATAACTGCGATAGGTGAGTCCCTTGCGTTTGCACTGGTCCCACAGGAATCCCGCAGCGGGGATCACGGCCAGCGAATCCGGCGCCTCGCTTTTGCCCGCATACGAGGCGGGCCAGGTCTTTTCGTTGTAATCGGTGGCATAGGCGGCGTTGGACCAGGAATGGCCGTCGCGGCTGACTTCCGCATCGCAGTACAGGTTATCGAGCAGCACGAATTGCTCCACAATCGCGTGATGGTTCGGCGTAATTTCACGTCCGAAGATCGTGATGCGGGGATCGCCGTTGCCCTGAGGCAAGTCGCCGAGCACCTGGTCGTAGGTCCGGTTCTCTTTGATAATGTAGATGACGTGCTTGATGGGTGAGCCAATCCCTACCCGGCTGGGCACGACCGTGGGTCCGGCCGTTGGCGGCCGGGCTTCGGTCAGCAGTTCGTCGTTGTAGGGGCTGTTCGCAAAACACTGCTTGGTCAGCTCGCGCAGCTTGTCCTTGTGCTCCTCGATGCCGATGATGTGGATCGAGCCCTTCATCAGCGATTTCGTGGTGCCTTTACCTTCCTCGCCCGGAGGCAGAGGACTATGCGGGCCGCGGATGTTGGAGGCGGAGGCGTCGCCCTTGGCATTGCCGATGTAGAGCTTCGCCCCATCGCGCGACACGGCGATGGAGGAGGGATACCACCCCGCAGGTACAAAGCCTAACACCGTGCATTCTCCGGCCTCCTTCACGTCGGCCACGCACACGTTGTAGTTGTCGGCGTTGGCGACGTACAGCACTTCTTCTTCAGGATCGAGGGCGAGCGCATTGGGTGTGGAACCCTCCGGGGCGCGCTCGTACAAAGACGTGACAATTGTCTCGGTGGCGCGTCCCTTCGCCGTGTCGATCACAACCACGGTGTTATCATTCGCGCAACACACGAAGAGACGCCCGTCCGCCGCGAGGATCATGTCACCGGGGTTATCGCCCACACCGATGGTGCGCGTGACGGTCAATGTCGCCGTGTCGATCACGCATACGCTGTCGCTGCCCCAGTTGGAGCAGAAGAGCGTTGCACCGTCCGGGCTGAGCGCCAGGTCGTAGGGGTTCAGTTCCGTCTTCACCTTCCCTTGAACGGCGCCGGTGGCGCTGTCAAACGCAACGATCTCGTGCAGGGTCCGGCTGGCGGCGTACAGCACCGGTTTGGAGGGATGATGAACGAGGCCCGCCCAGAAGACTTGCTTCGGCTCAATGGCGTCGGTGAAGTTCGCGGACGGCGCATCCGAGAGTCGTCCGTCTTTGTAGTCGAACACGTAAACCGGCGCGACCACATCCTTCTTGTTGTTGCCTCCCGACACGTAGAGCTTCGTTCCATCGGGATGCCACGCGAGGCCGAACCACGCTGTTGGCAGCGGGATACGCTGCACCGCCTCGTCCGTGGCCGCGTCGAGGACTACCAAACCGTGGTCGTTGTATCCGCAGTGCAGCGCAGCCACCATGCGGCCATCGGGCGCCGGGCTGAGATTCAGTAGTAGATCCTCGGTGGGCACCGGCTTGCCGATGGGCGAGATGGACCATCCGTTCGGCAGCAGGTAGCCCGCATCGGTGGGCCCTGGAAGCTGGGCGAAGACGCAGAGGGACAGTGTGGCCATCAAGGCGACGAGACGGATGATTCGCATGAGATGACTCCCAGGTAGTGGCCGCGCGTGCCACGCGGCCCGGATGGACTGATAATACGGCGGTAGGCGGGTGCAGTCAACGAAGGGCGGGGGGACGGAGTACGCAGTACAGTATAGCCGCAACCATGCGGGGCTTCCCTGCGCAGCTGTTGCACGTCAGCGCTGAAGAAGAAGACACAGGCGAGGGCGCCTGTGCCACACGCGCCTGCCTGACCATGAGGTGTTCTTCCTCTCTTTTGGCCCTTGGTTTGACCTGAGGATTCAACGAATTCGGATAGACAATGGAACGGAAATAGACGTGTGGCACAGGTGCCCTCGCCTGTGTCCCCATTCTGGCATCGTGATCTTTGTCTTCCGCCGCGTGCCTCTGCGGCCTCCGCGCCTCCGCGTTTGGGCCATGACGTTGTGTTGAAACCGCGCAGCGGCCCCGGTATCTTCAATGCGGAGGGAATCACCATGACTACGTATCGCGCCATCCTGTGTATCGCTATCGCTGTATTCGTGCCGTGTCTCGGCTTCGCGCAGTCGCCGCCTGTGGAATCTATCGACGTCGGCGCCCGCCTCGAGCCGTTTGTAGACAACCACCTCATCACGCAGATGGGCGGAACCAGCCTGCTTCTGCATCCGCCTACGGAAGCCGAGACGGTCCTGACATTCGACAAGCCGTGGGAGGGCCTCTACTGCGGCTATGTCACCGTCATCAAGGATGGCGACCTATACCGCCTCTACTATCGCGGGTTGCCTAACTCGGGCAAGGATGGTTCGGACGCCGAGGTCACGTGCTACGCGGAAAGCGCGG
>JADLCA010000525.1 GCA_020847495.1 Candidatus Hydrogenedentota bacterium
CCAAAGCTCGGACCCAAGAAGAACTGTGGTCTGCAGTGGCCACGGCCCTGGCTGGCGTCACCGCAGAAAACGCGCGCGCCCATTTTCTTAACTCAGTCGTAGGTATAATTAGTTAAAATGCTCTAGGTAAGGAAATTGGACAACCTTCGGTTTTGAGGCCGAGTATAGCCCTGTGCTGCCGCGCTCGGCGAGCGAGGCAGTGCTCCGGATGCCACGTCGGGCTGAATCTCCATCTGAAACTGTAGAATAGGCGGCGAGGCATTTTTCGCCAATTGCACCAGAAACAAACGCATTGTCGCCGGGCACCGCTCACCCCGCCGCCTTCGCTTCCTTGGGCCGGAAGGGTTCACGATAGTGATAAAGCACCTGGAGCCGTGAAGGCTTTCCAGTCACGCCCAACTGATTGCGGGTGCGCATTTCGAGGGTGTTGAGCGCGCTGCGATTCAGACTCCACACGAAATGCGAGGCGGATTCACGCCATCCTCCGTCATTCGCATTGATCTCGTATGTCTCGAAGTTTGGCGTGAAACTGACCAGGTCCATCGCGAGATCCCCTTCCTTATCACCGTGAACCGCACTGAACGCCACCTGATTCAGGGTGGGATAGAAATCCGCAACACGATCGCTGTGGAGCGCATACTGCAGCTTGCGCGGCGTTGCCTCATCGTACCAGTTCAAATAGCCGTCCCACGGCCACCACGTGCAGCCCTGCGTCAAGGGCCGCGGTGTGGGCTGCGAGAAATAGTTGTTACGCGGCATCATCCGGAAGAATCCCGCGAAATTGTGCTGCGGCGGGCGCTTCTCCGGATCCGGATCGTTCAACCATGCGGTGTAGGTGGAGATCTCGAGAGGCTGCTTGTTCTCTGGAAGCCCGGATTCAGGATGATTGCACCAGGGTTTCGTGCTCATCCAGTCAATAGGGTTCTGCGCGGTGAGGCCGTACTGCGCCAGGAAATGCTGGTGTTGTTCGAGAATGTTCACCGGCATCCCGGTTTCCGTGTTGAACTCGTAGGAATCGAACACGCTCTCGGGATCGGCATGAACCCACTTTCCCAACTCATCCACGTAGACCTCCACCGTCTCGTGGTTAAAAACATTGACGTGGCGAGCCTGGTACCCCATGGCCGCTAGAGACTGAATGAATGTTATCGAGAATTGAATGCACATGCCTCCGACGCCGCGCGCCTCCCGGCGATCGAGGATCTCGAGCGCGTTCCACTCGGGATAGTCCGGCAAGGGGTCTCCGTGGTACCAGAGCTGCGACACAAAGTGCCGCAAACGGTTGATCCGGTCGAAATCGCCTTGTGCCCCCCGTATTACTTCATCAAGCTTCAGGCGCTCCCGCAGCGCGGCTAATTGGGGTGCCTTGGCATCTTCATACGCGAACTGATAGCTCGAATAGCGAAGTCGCGGATTCTCGCAATCCATCACGTAAAACGTGTTTGCGGGCGGACTCTCGTACTCAATGTTCCGCTCAATGCGCACCTTGCGGACTGTTGGGGACACGAGAGGGTTCTCCGTCTGCAACCGCACCTCCCATTGAAGGTAGCGGTGGTTTCCTGCATTCAGCGGAATGCTGACTTGCGTCCCGGCGGTGCCGCGCTGGAATTCGCCCCACTCGCTGCTGGCGATGTCCGGCGTGTCGGCGAAACGGGCCGCCCACACCAAGTCCGCACCCTCGGGAGTTTCTCCGGAACCGTGAAGAACGGTATTACTCACGCGGCACCGCGGTTTGAGGATTCCGGAGTTCTTATCGTTTCCCTCCCACAAATCGATGACAGGCGACCGCAGCACCCCTACCGGCTTGTGGCGGGTCAGGTGCATCCGGATGACGTATTCTCCCTGGACATCATTTGTCGTTCCGAGGTTCAGCCGGCCCCACGTTTTGCCGCCGTCGCTCGACTTGGCCGAGTTCTCACCCACGCGTATGGGTTGCAGTCCCAACTCGGTGCCACTCCCCGCAATCGAATACTGGTTCGCGCTGATGAGCGCCGTGTTTCCCTGATACTGAAACTTGCCTCCGCCCTCGTCATACTCATCTTCCCGCGCAATAAGGAGTTCGTAACCCTTCCCCTCTGGTGCGTCACAACCCACAACGATTTCGTTAGCCCCGCTCTTCAGGAGGTCCACCGGCACCGGAACCCAGTGCCACTGTTTGTCGTGCCACGACAACGGGCTGCCCTCAATGCGCTGGCCATTGACGATGAGGTAGTACGGCGCCTGCCCGGGCAGGTTCTGGGGAGTCATGTACAACACAACATCGGCGGCAGATGCCGTGGCATCGTCCAGGTGAATCACCTTGCGCGCCTGGACGCCGGCATGAATGTCTTCGACGCAGGTGCCCTTCTCACTCTGCCCTGCCCCCGGACCGTCATCTTCAATCAGCACGAAGTCGTTCAGTCCCACTCCGCCGTCCGCGCGCATCACGTCAAACGCAAATCCCCATTCATAGGCCTCCATGGCGCTCATGTCCGTGGAAACGTGGAGTGTTTCCCCCATGGCCGCGCAGGCAAGAACTGCCGCCATCATGAGGTTCTGCGAAAAAGAACTGAATGTACCGTGCTTCATCGAGGGTCCTCCTCGTACAATACATAAGCGCCCTTTTGCCATGCTGCATCCCCGGCGGGCAAGTCCTTTGGACGTGACGGAATCACGTTCACCTGCGTGCACAAGCTTAACACGCGTCAGGTGCTTTTGACAGCCTCCCGGCGTGACGCGTACAGTCCCGGCGGGCCGGTTTGTCGGAGGAGTCCCACATGAATACAGCTCGCGCACGCTTGAGCAGGCGCTTGCTGCTGTTCTGCGCCGCGCTGCTAATCCCCTGCCTGCCGCGTTCTGCTATGGCCCAGACGCCGGAAACCCCGAACCCCGCTCAAGTCCGCGATACGATGCGCCGCGCCACGGATTTCATGATGAACTCTGTGTCGAACCGCGGCGGATTCGTGTGGGCATATACGCTGGACTTGGAGCCGTTCGGCGAACTGCCCGCGCGCAAGAGCATGATCTGGGTCGAGCCTCCAGGCACACCGTCCGTTGGCCTCGTGCTGCTCGAAGCGTATCGCGCGACAGGTGACGCCGTGTATCTTGATTATGCGAAGCGTGTCGTCCGCCCGCTTATCTGGGGACAGCACCCCTCCGGCGGCTGGAACTACTTCATCGATTTCGATCCCCACGGTCTGCCTGAGTACTACGAGACCTTTCTGTCCAAATGCTGGGGCTGGTGGGAGCACGTCCACCCTTACGATAACTGTACCTTCGATGATTTCGTGACGACCGAGTCGACGCGCTTCCTTCTGCGTTTTTACGCGGCCACCCTGGACCCGGAGTTGCGCGGGCCGCTCGACAAGGCGCTGGATCACATCCTCCGCGCACAATATCCCAATGGCGCGTGGCCGCAGCGTTATCCCCCGGGGAAACCGCACTCGCTGTTCGGGCGGCCCGACTACACCTCGTTCTACACCTTCAACGATGGGGTGATGTCGGACTGCATCGACTTCATGCTGGAAGCGGCAGAGACCCTTAGCCGCCCGGACTGCCGGGCCGCCGCGATCCGTGGCATGGACTTCTATCTCCTGGCGCAGCTGCCCGGCCCCCAGGCCGGCTGGGCCCAGCAATACAGCCCGGACATGAAGCCGGCATGGGGCCGCCCCTTTGAGATTGCTACAATCTGCGCTGGCGAATCGGTCTCCTGTATCGATGACCTCATGAGGTTCTATGCGCTAACCGGCGACCGCCGGTACCTGGATGCCGTACCACCTGCATTGGACTGGCTGGAACGCTCAATCATCCCCGGCGCGGAAGGCTACACGCACACGTACTACTACGAAGCAGATTCCAACAAACCGCTGTACATCCGCCAGGAAGGAGAGGCCATCGAAGAGGTCACCTACACCGTGACCAACGAAGTGGAGGGGAGTTATCCCTACGGGAACCGGATGACGCTTGACGTGGGCGCCCTGCGCCGTGAATACGAGCGAGTGAGCGCGTTGTCGGCGGAGGAGCCAAAGGCTGACTACGAAGATCGCCTGCGCGCCAAACCTCTTCCAAAGGCGGTCCTGGGAGGTTTTCTGGCCAAGGCCCTCGCAGAGACTCAGCAATCGCCGGACGGGATCAACGCGATCGTGAACTCATTGGATACCCGAGGCGGCTGGCAGGAACTAATCCACATCCCCGATCCCTTCTCGCCCTTCACCAAGCCCGGTCGTGACTTCACCGGCTACAGCACGGGCGGCTACATCGGCCGCATGTACCGGCTCATCAACTACCTCGACGCATTTGCATCCCGTAGGTAAGCGCGATGAGAAACCGCATCCCTGCTGCCCGTCGCCCCAGCAGCGCCCCATGCCTTATTGCGTATCGGATGGCTGCTCCGGCACGCCTTCCTTGAATATGACTTCGCCGATGAGCTTCCCCTGCATGTCCCAGCGCAGCGCAGGGCCTTCGGCACGGAAGTCCTTCCATCCAGATAGAGACTGACGCTCGCCGTTCGGCCACCAGTGCGTCCAAAGACTGACGCCGTCTCTGCCGTGCTCCCACCGCCACGCCTTGCCCCCAACATTGCGATGAAGTGTCTCCGTATCTGTGCGCTTGCCGAGGTCATAGCTTGCCTCGTACTGTTGCCTGCCGTCGGGATAGAACCACGTCTCTTTCCCATGCAGCAGATACCGGCCGTCACTGCCGGTGCCAGCGTGCCATACCAGGCGGCGTTTGCCGTTGGGGTAGCGCTCTTCGTATCGCTTCACGTCGCGAACGGACGTGGCCGAGTTAGCCATCAGTACCGTGTCATCCCCTGGCGCCGGTTCGTCCGACAGGATCCACGCCTCGTTCATCGCAAAGTGCAGGCATGGCAGGTTCATGGTGGTGATGAGATGAATCGTCCCATCCGGCGCCTGTCGCGCTACGGAGTACCCAATCGTGTCCGCACCTCCGAGATTCTTGGGAAACTCGTGTGGCTGTGTGCCCCACAGTTGCTTCACCCGCCACGTTTCTCCCTCATCGTTTGAGAGCGCGGCAAAAGAGCCCCGTTGTAGGATATCCGGAGGAAACGCGCCATCGATCCGCTGAAAGTCGCCGCAGAAGAACAAGCGGCCGCTCTTGAGTCGCAGAACGCAAGGCCGCTGGTTCGACCCGTACGCCGGAAATTGGGTCGCGGTGACGGTCCACGTTCTTCCTTCGTCGTCCGAAATGGATTTGGGCATATAGCCATTGATGTCGCTGCTCTTTCCGCCCATGCCGAGGATGGTCTTTTGATCCTTCAGTAACACGAAGGTCGTGTGGCGTCCTCCGGTGCGGCCCACGGGATCGGCCCACGTCTGCATATTGTCGCGGCTCACCCACAACACGGATGCCGCCCCAAGAGCATCACTGGGCACATACAGGATGCCGTCGCGATCGCGCACGACCGTGTTGATGGGCTGGCGGGAATGGCCGCCCACTTCCGTCGTGAATTTCGGAAACCTCACCTCGCTCCACGTCGCCCCGCTGTCGCCGGATTCGATCCAATTGAAGGGGTAGCCGCCAATCGCTTGCGTGCTGGAGAAGAAGAGATAGACACGATTGCCTTCCGTCCACAGCAACGGCGTGTT
This sequence comes from Candidatus Hydrogenedentota bacterium, assembly GCA_020847495.1. Taxonomy (GTDB): domain Bacteria; phylum Hydrogenedentota; class Hydrogenedentia; order Hydrogenedentales; family SLHB01; genus JAHDWY01. Next base: position 5,586 of record JADLCA010000525.1, read on the forward strand.
GTCGCACGCGTCCGGCATATCGATGAAGTAGCTGGGCATGTCCCACTCGTCCGCGCCGAAACGCAGCCGGGTCGCCATGAGCGACATGCCGGGCTCGTACTCCTCCCAGGACGTGAAGATGACCATGAGCAGATCGCCGTTTGGCATCACCTCGACGGCCGGACTGTGATTGTGTCCACAAAAGGATGGATGCAGGTTCAGCGCCTGCATGGCGCTTATATGCTGCGTGATTGTCTCGCCTTTGCTTTGCGCATGAAACGCGCCTACCGATTCGGGCGGCGACGGCAGCAGGTAACGCTTCCGGAAATAGGGCTTGTCCGCCGCCGGGCCTGTCTCCCGCGCCGCGGCCGCGGTGTCCTGCTTGATGCCCATGGACACCATCGGAAGCGCGCGGGGATAGAGCTTGGATTCCGGCGGCGGCGCCTGCACGACACGGAAGCCAATTCCGTGCGCGCCGAATTCCGTAGGGCCGCCCTGGTGCGTGAAACCGGGCGCCATACCCGCGCGGTTGGCGCTCCGCTGATAGAAGTGCCCCCTCGTGTGCGGCATCATGTAGCGGGTGTCGGCGTCTAACTTGTTCCCACGAACTACGCGCGCCATGCCGCCATCCGGTCCCACGGGATCGGTCTGCGGCTCCAACGGATACTCGCCAAACCAATCCTGGCACCATTCCGGTACCTCGTCGCACATGCCAGCTAAACCGAGTGCACCGGGAGCAGGCCGATCTGGCGTCACGCCGTCCCCAGGACCTCCGCCGTTGAGCCGGCACGCGTGTTCCCACTCCGCTTCGGTCGGCAGGCGGTAGGCCTTGCCCTCTTTCTGGCTCAACCATTTGCAGAACGCCACGGCATCGTACCAACTCACACCTGTGACAGCGCCAGACGCGGACGCCTTCGTGTGCCCGGGCTGAAACGCTTGGTACTGCTCCAACGTCACCTTCTCAGACGATATGAGGAAAGGCCTGCTGATGCTTACTCGATGCACCGGCATTTCGTCCCAGTCCCCGTACCGGGACCCCATGTCGAAGCTGCCTTCAGGGACTAGTACGAAGTGCATGCCGAGGTCATTGGTGAATGGCGCGGGGGCTTCGCTGCGCGAAAGCAAGGGCGTCAGCACCACTGCCATACCCCAAAGAAATGCGCCAGAGCATACACGTGTCTCCATGGTAACTTCCCCTCATTGGTTCCCGGTTAGAACTACCTGCCCATCGCTATTCCTGCGTGAACTGGAATGCGTAGAGTTTCGCGCGCGTCAGCCGGAAATACAGGCGGACGGGCTTGCCTTGTAGCGCGGAAACGTCGCGTGAACCGCTCCAATACGCCGCCTGATCGATGAAGTTGCCGGCGACTTCCTCACACTGATCGAGCGTAAAGCCATCGATGGCTGTCCCCGCTGCGTCCCGGATTTCCACGAAGGCAGTTCCCATCGCTCCGGTGTCGATGTTCAGACGCAGACATCTTCCTTCGAATGTGAGCAGGGGCGTTTCCATCCAGCCGCCGCGGTGGTCCGCATCCGCGGAGACGAAACCATCAAGCCGCTGGCGAACAGCGCCGATACCTCCCAACTCGGCGGGCACGGCGTCATACTCGGGCCGCAGGATGACAGAGTCATGCGTGCGCCCGCTCGAAACGTAGTATTGATAGAGGTAGTTGCCCCGTATCGCCATGCCCGGGGCCATGACCGCGTACCAGCGGTCCCATTCATCGGCGAGCCCCGTCGGGAAATAGGGTTCCCTGCTGGGGCGCTGCCATGCGATTCCGTCGCGGCTCACGGCAAGTTGAATCTCCAACAGTCCGTAATCTTCCCATGTGCCGGGCGTGCGCGGACGAATGTAAGGGTTGCGTTGCGGAGAGAAGTGCCGGAACTGGGCAGTGAACATCAGGTAGACGTTTTGCGCCCACGGATACAGCGTCGCGGCGTTGTAGTACATGTCAGAATACGGATTGTCCTCGGCATCCGCAGCGAGAACAACCTGCGTGTTTTCCGGAGTAAAGAACATGCCGTCCTTTTCCGTCTTGGTGTACGGCCAAGGCTTCAGCGGGTCGTCCGTTTCGATGCGCGCAATCCGGCGCTGGTTTTCGGAATCCAACGCCAACGCGCGCGTGAAGATGATGTACTTTCCGATGCGCTCATCCCAGTACACGAGGCACGGATTATCCGTGTAAAAGGGGAGAACGCGCCCAACCTCGGTGAAGCTGATGCCATCGGACGAATACCCCGCGTACACGCCGTGGACGGCTGGGTCGAAAGGCGCTGTGAAGTTTATCCAGAAAAGCTTGTAGCGTCGCGCGGGATCCGGGTCATGTTCGTCAAGGAAAATCGTGGTGAAGATACCGCCTTGGATAGGGGACCCGCTCCGGGCGAAGCGCACACCGTCTTCACTCTCGAAGAGCGTCAGGCCGTTGGCCCCGGTGTAAAGACGAATCTTGCCATCCACCTCGAACACACGACTGGGGTGATCGAAGATGCGGTTGCCCTGCTCATCCTGTATCAGCCCCAGCTTCTGGGCCGGGTTGGCGCGCAACTCAATGTTCTCGCTCCTCTCGATGAACCGGCCGTCAATGAAGAGTTGCCTGTAACCCCCCACGGGAATCAGCGTCTCGTCCGCGGCGTTCGCCGCAGCGCACAGCAGGACCAGTGCAACGAAGGGAGAGCGAAGCATGGGCGGCCCCTTTCCTTGGTGGACGCATCAAGAATAGAGGACTGCCCCCCTACGTGCAATGTCAGCCCGGCCCATGTCGGCCCGGCCTAGTCTCCCACGACTGCGCTGCCCATCTGAACAACCTCAAAGTCGTCGCCTACAAGCGACTTAAGTTCGCTCAAGTCGTCATCATCCCAACGCGCGTCGGGCGCACCAGAGACATACCAGTCGCTTCCGTTGTCGGCCAGCAGCATTCCATACTTCTTCATCGCGCGCAGGATAACCTGGTTGCTCTCCGAGAAATCGCTGATATCGAAGTCCGCCTTCAGGCGAACGCGCATGCCCATGGGCGGCAGCGACGCGCTGCTGTCGCTGCTGGCGTAGTGCGTTGCAGGATAGATGTAGGCGCGGCGCGTGCGGCTGACCGTGAAGCGAAGCGCGTGATTGATCTCACCCCGCCCGAATACCTCGTCATAGCGAACGAGACCTGGGAAGATGGGCAGGCCCGCCGCGTCCGCGGAAGTCCACCCTTCCGGCCGCAACGCGTTCGACGTCAGATCGAAGATCGCGCCTGAGCCCGCTGCATAGTCCTGGCCCGCCCGTTCCGGAGGGTACACGCAATACAACTCGTACAGGATCCAGTTATCCCGATCGATCATGATCATGTGGCGGTCCCCGTCCGAATCGTCCCCGCCTTCAATGGGCGTGTCCTCCGTGATGGGATCCGGGCCCGGGTCGCTCTCATCTTCGTAGTCGAACACCACGTCCACCCCCGCTGTGTCGCCGTCCACCACGATGTAGGGAATCCCGAACGGTCCGCCGTCCCAGTTCGCGCCGAAGTCTGGATGGAAGTGATCCCAGCGGCCGATGCTGTTGATGATCGTATCGGAATGGGGATCGACGGGGAGGTTGTCCACCCGTGTGTTCCATGGATTGTCCACGGGGAAGACTTGCGCCCCGTGTAGATCGGCATTGACGCCGAGATCGGGCACGCCGTCGGTGCCGGGAGGGTCATCGCTTGGAGGGTCGTCGCCGGGAGGGGTATCGCCCGGGGGATTGTCGAGTGGCGGATTTTCGTCACCGGGCGTCGTGTCGCTGGGGCAACCTGCGCTCGCAAGAACGAAAGCAAGCAGCAGCAATACGTTAAGAAGCCGTGCCATCGAAGTTCCCTC
>JADLCA010000526.1 GCA_020847495.1 Candidatus Hydrogenedentota bacterium
GGGTTGAATGACATGCGCGCGGGCATGCCCATCACCGACTTCCGCGAAGACATGGCCACCATCATCCGGGACGTCAAGGCCGCCTGCGACCCGGTAATCGTCCTCACCACGGTTTATTACATGACGGGATGGAAGAGCTATCCTCCCTATGACAAAGGGAGCGTTGAGGTCACGCAGCAGTATAACGAATGCATCCGCGGCCTCGCGGCGGAGTTCGACTGCATCGTGGCCGACGTGTGGTCCGCAGAAGGCGGCGCCGACTGGGTTATCGATCCGGATGGTGTTCATGCGAATCGCGTGGGTAACCTGCTGATCGCGCACCGCATCTTCGAGGCCATCGCCCAGCACGCGAGCTGCCTCACCATCAAGAACTTCGAGGAACTTTCGGATTCCAAGTGGCGCAAGGAAACCACCGGCAAGCGTGCCAGCGTGGGAGACCCCTTCCAGAAGACATGGTGAGTTCCGGCGCTTGAAAGGAACTGACTCAGATGGCGCTGGCCTTCTGCCTTGCCAAGCCTGGACCAACACAAGACATACCGCGAAGGCGGGCGGGCCTGCCAGGAGCGCCGGCATCCCTGCCGGCTTTTCAAGATGCCGGCAACGATGCTGACGCTCCCACGGGATGCCTGTCCCCAAGGACTCTCGGCCTGTTTCAGGTTCGGGTTCCCCGTTATCCCAAAAACGGCAGTTGTATGGGACTGACCCCGTCTTTCGCATAGGCTTTGCGCGCCGAGACTCATCCTCTCGGCAGCGAAGCACGGGGTCTGTCCTTTCGCCTAGTGGGTGACACAAACGTCTCTGGCAATACACTCGCACCGATAACGTCAATGCCCCTATGGCGGTTCAACTGCCGTTTTTGGGGTTATCAGAAGTCCATGCAATTCGTGACAGCCAGCACTCATTGCATGCATCTCCCGCGCCTCAGGTGCTTTGCATTCCATGAGCCGCGCTATTGTCTCCTTTCGAGCGGGCTTCACAAGTCCAGCGCCCCCGAGATCTCCGCAGCTCGGATCTCTTTGTAGCGCAGGCGTCCCGCCTGCATCTTCAAAGAACTGCAGGTGAGACGCCTGCGATATAGCGCGTTCAGGCTCCGTTGACCTCTGAGTGCACATTTCTTGAAACACGCTCTTAGAACGTGTTTTGGAAGTTCCCCTACCCATAGCGCTGCCCTGCAAGTCCCGCCTGCAAGTCCCGTAGGGACGACAGAAAGTAGCCCCGGATTTCAATCCGGGGTCCTCTGCGCCCTCCCCCTTCGTGCAGTCCCGGAGGGACGGCAGAGCCCATCATGCCGCGTCATGTATACCATTTCAGACGGTTCGTGAAGATAGCCTGGACGCACCCGGTCCACGACTGGACATCAGTTCTCTGCCGTCCCTCCGGGACTGGACGAGGGGGGCGGTTAACCCCAGGACTAAAGGTCCTGGGCTATCCTCGATTGTCCCTCCGGGACACAAGATGCCGAGCGGTTGGCGTATCACCCTGAAAATGACAGTCGAGACTGGGAACGCCACGCACCAGCGTGGCAGACCATGAAGATAGCACCGGTTTGACAGTCGAACAGCGCTCACCCAAATGATGGTGCGCCGTTCCTTGTAGTGTGTTGCGCAAATGCAACCTCAGGACTTGGAGCGAACTCAACTGCCATCTTCCGTATCAAGGACACACGGCGTCGGAAAGGAGGGAAGGAAGAGCAGGCGAGACGCCCGTTCCCCTTTGCCGGTCTGCTTCTTCAATCGGTGCAATCGGCGAAATTCGTAAAGGTTGACTGTCCCCATTTATTGTCAGGCAACGTCAACGATGGTAAATCCTTCGCCGTTCGGAAGTTCTTCAACGGCTGCACAGACTACTCTATTCCGAGCATCTCTACGCGCCAGTTGCCCCGTTGCGTTACATAGTGAGGGGAATTGGGAACCATGGTGCGTGACACCCTGCTTTTGAACCTATCCTACGCAGCATCAGCCGGTACGATCACGTAATGAGTAGTCCGTTCCCCGAATCTTCCAAATAGTCCTTATCGGGAACTGGGTGGATCGGTGTTGTCCTATTGCTCAGATGCGGGATCGGGGCTGGGGGATTTTTTGAACACGGCCACTTGCGGGGGAAGCCCCGGTTTCGTTTCTACTTCCCTGGTGATTACTTCGTCGTTCTCGTCGCGTTTTTCTATGCCCAGATTGACGGAATTAATGTTGGTGACAAATGAACGGATGTTGCTCAAATCGCCGGCCGAGAAATTCCCTTTACTCTTTCGGTAGGCAGTATCAATCTCGTACGAGATCGTGCGCGCGGCCGCGCAGGCATCGAACAGTTCCGGTGTGCCGAGGTAGGCAGCGCCCCCTGCGGGAACCAGCTTGGATTCGGTCGCGACGGGGATGCGCGCCAATTTGAAATCCTTGCTATCCAGCTTTAACTGCAGCGGTTTATTGGCGAAATACTGGGGATTGTTCGCCTCGTCCTTCGGGGGCACGACACGAATCGCCATAATCACATTGTACTTTTCCGCGAATACTTTGATGAACTGCCAATGAATTGCGTCATCGCTTCGTCCGTCGGTAATGACAGCCGTTTCACTCCGTGGCGGTGTGCGTTTCTTGGACCGCGGAGCCGGCGTATTGATGTCCGAAGTGTTCGCGACAATCATGTTTCCTTCGATCGGACGTAATAGTTGCGGGTCCAGCACTACGCCAGATGTTCCAATCCCCGCGACGGCAAGGCAGTGAATCAAGAAGATCGTGCTCATCAAATGCATATCCTCCGCATCTCGAACATCGCGTGCCTACGTAAATAGAATATCATACGCAGCCGATAAGTTTCAGGCTCTTCCCCATTCAAGTGGCAAATCAGGGACGGGGCAATTCGGACTACTTTCTTCCGAAGATGTCTACGCGCCGGTTGCCCCGTTGCGTTACATAGGCAGTCCGCCTACGGATGCCGACACTCAAAAAGCGAGACCTGTTTATACGGCCTCACTTCTCGGGAATCACATGAAACAGCACATCCCGAAAAGTGGGGCCGTCGTTTGCCTTTACAATCTCGATGCGGATTTCGCTCGCCGTAACAGGAGGGAAGCGGCCTGCCCAGTTGCGTCCCATGGATGACCCCTCGTAAAACGTCTTCCACTCCGTGCCGTCTTTCGCCTGAAGAGCAAAGGCCTCCACGCGCGGACCAAACGCCTCGTCGATCATCATGACGTCAAACGTAATCGGCTTCGGCAACCGGATCTCCATCCACGCGGAATGCTCCCCATCATCGGTGGCCCACCGGCTCATGGGATCGGCATCGACAGCCTTGTCCGCCGTGTATTTGGCTTCCCCCCGCCGCACATTCGATCCGGATGCCGTCGCTCCTTCGGGCATCGCCATGTTGGTGGGCTTGGGCGCAATGGTGGCCGCGTCTCCGTCCAGCGTGAGTCTTACCACCGTGTCAGGCGGGCACCGGGACCCCTCGGGGACCTGCAGGGTGATTCTGTCCCCATCCTGCCGGACCTCCACCGCGCCGCCACCCAATGCCTCAGAGGCCACGACCGTGCGCTCCAACCCCGGCAGCTCCAGTGCCGATTCCCAGCCCTCAAACACGTGCAGGTAGATGGTGTTCTCACGGTGGGTACTCGCCCCCCAGTAGGTGGGAGGGTAGGGACCGCCCCGCGTCCCGTAGATTGACTCTCCATACTGCGTGAGCCATGCTCCGATCTCCGTGAGAACCTTAACCTGACGCGCCTCAATCTCACCGCTGGGCATGGGTCCTACGTTTAGCAGCAGGTTGCCTCCGCCTCCCGCGGCGCGCACCAGAAGCTGCACACATTCCTCCCACGGCTTGATGCGGTCCTCCGGCTTCCATCCCCACTGTTGACCCAACGTGATGCACGACTCCCACGGCCGATTGGGCTCGAACCGCCCGATGACTTGTTCCGGCGTGTCGAAATCCGTGTCCCCCCAGATGCGGTCGTTAATCAGCATGCGCGGCTGCAGCTCACGCATCATCCCCACGAGGGCGGGGGACCCCCAAGTCTCTGCCGTTCCCTGCTGCTTGCCGTCAAACCAGAGTACGTCGACCGCGCCGTAGTTGCCGCAAAGTTCGCGAATCTGGCCGTGCAGGTAGGTGACATAGTCCTCATGCCGGTCCGTCAAATACGCGGGATGGTGCCAATCCGGCAGCGAGTAGTAGAGGCCAAGGCCAAAGTCCTTATCGTGACAAGCCTTCGCCAGGTCCTTCAACAGGTCTTTCGCATACGGCGCGGCCGCTATATCGTATTCCGTGAGTTGCGAGTCAAACATGCAAAAACCGTCGTGGTGCTTCGTCGTAAAGACGAGATACTTCATCCCCGCGTCTCTTGCGATTTGTACCCACTCCTCCGCGTTGAACTCGGCGGGATTGAATTGCCGGTACAGGCTGTCATACTCCTCAATGGGAATCGCTCCGAGTGGCAGATCCGGCAGACCGGGCCGCACGCCCCCGCGCGACCAGCTGATTTCTTCTCCCTTGATGCTTGCAGGTCCCCAGTGGATAAACATCCCGAATTTCGCGTCCCGCCACCAGCGCAATGTTTCTGCACGCCCGGCGGGCGTTACGTTCAAAACTCCGGGCTCTCCGGGTCTCAGATAGCGGTTGAGGAACGCGATGATCTGCGAAGAGACAGGTTCATCCCGCGCAATTCCCATCCCATGCTTGCCGCCTTCCACGATGATCACCTCATAGGGACACCCGGCCTTACCCAGCGCTTCCGCCATGCGCGTGGTCTGCCCCGGGTCTACCCGCTTGTCCTCTGATCCGTGAACAAGCAACATGGGGGGAAGACCGGGCCGGACGTATGACAGCGGAGACGCGCGCCGCGCTTCCTCGGCTTTCTCCGCGAGAGGCCCGCCCAGGAACTGAACCACGAGTGGGTCATCGGCGTGTGCGAGCCCTTTCGAGAGGGGCACGCGCAGATCCAACGGCGCGCACACGGGGACCGCCGCCTGAATCGCGCTGGACTCCTCCGCGTATCCGCCGCGGCCTTCCAATTCGACCCCTGGCTGCGTGACGGCCAGCATGGCCGAAAGGTGTCCACCTGCCGATGCGCCCATGGCTGCGATGCGCGTGGGATCGACGCCATACTCTTTCGCGTGCGCCCGCAGCCAACGCACCGCAAGCTTGCAGTCCTCGACGGCGGCGGGAAAGATCGCCTCGTCCGTCAGGCGATACCCTATGGACAAGGCCACGTACCCTTCCTCCGCGAAACGGTACATCTGCCTGAGCGTGCTCTCACCACCCTTTCCACCGGTGTACCAACCTCCACTATGAATCAGTATTACGGCGGGGCAGGCCTTGGCGGTCTCTTTCGGATATACGATGTCGAGCTTCTGGCGCACCGACACATCACTGTACGGCACGTCATAATCGACGGCATAGCCGGACGGAGGTGGGGGAGGGCTTTCGGGCGGTTGCGTCCAAGCAGGAGCAGCAGCGCCTCCCCAGAGAATGGCGAAAAGCGCTGCCACTCGAAGAAGTTGTGTTGACCTCACCTTTGGGCCCTCCGTGATAATTGTGTCCGGGTCGATTTCGGGCAGGGTCTTGTGCATATCATAGGATCCGAAACGGAACCCTTCAACCGATGCACGGGAGTGCGCATATGCCCGGATTCACCCGTCGCGAGTTCCTGCGGGGCGCGGCCATGCTTTCGGCCTCGGCCATGACCACCTCATGCACCAGACTGCGCAATCCTGCACAGGCCATGTGGCCGTTCCCCAACATCATTCTCATCATGTGCGACGACTTGGGCTATGGTGACACCGGCTTCAATGGCAACCGCATCATCCGGACTGCCCACCTTGATGTGCTCCGCGCTGAAGGCGGCTTGTTTACGCGCTTCTACTCGGGCGGTCCCGTCTGCTCGCCCACGCGCGGAACCTGCCTCACAGGACGCCACTACCTGCGCTACGGCATCACCCACGCAAATGAAGGGTGCCTGCCGCGCCCGGAAATCACCGTCGCCGAGATTTGCCGTGACAAGGGTTATCGCACCGGGCATTTCGGCAAGTGGCATCTCGGCACGCTTTCACGCACCCAGACAGACAGCAATCGTGGGGGAGAGGAGTCTGCCGGGTTTTACTCGCCTCCCTGGGAGCACGGCTTCGACGTCTGCTTCTCCAGCGAAGCCATGATGCCCACGTGGGACCCGGGCCTGACGCCCGCCGAAGCCAACAACCAGTGGGGCGAACCGGGGACCCCATGGCGCGGCGCCTACTGGAACGAAAAGGGCGAACCCGTTTCGGAGAATCTCGCAGGTGATGACGCGCGCGTCATCATGGACCGGGTCGAACCTTTTATTCGGACGTCCGTCGCCGGACAAGACCCCTTCCTCGCTGTCATCTGGTTCCACACCCCGCACGCGCCCGTCGTCGCCGGACCGAAGTACCGCGATCTGTACCGCGAATACCCGGAGAATGAGCAGCATTATTATGGTTGTATCACGGCCATGGACGAGCAAGTCGGCCGGCTGAATGCCCTGCTCAAGGAACTGGGAGTGGAAGACAACACCATGCTCTGGTTCTGTTCCGACAACGGCCCGGAAGGAAAAGGCGATGGCAACCCGAAGCTACGCCTTCATGGGTCCACCGGCGGCCTGCGCGGGCGCAAACGCAGTCTATTCAACGGTGGAGTTACGGTTCCCGCGCTCATCAAATGGCCATCTCATGTGCTACCCGGCCAAACTTACACGATGCCTTGCAGTACGCTCGATTACTTCCCCACGATTGCCGGTTTGATTGACTACGCCATGCCTGACGCCCGCCCTATCGACGGAGTCGATCTGCTTCCCCTTCTGCGCGGCGAAACGACGGAGCGCCCGCGTCCGATACCCTTTCGCTTTCTGGAGCACAAGGAACTCATGGCAGGCTCGCCGACCCTGGGCATGGTAGACGACCGCTACAAATTCCTTACGAACCTCTCCCCAAGCGGGGATGAAGATATGTGCTTTGACATCCTCGCGGACCCGTTTGAACAGCACAATATCCTATCGGAACTGCCCGATTACGCCGCGCGAATGCGCGCGCAACTGACAACTTTCATCGAGTCCTGCCGCCGCAGTCACTCGGGAGCCGACTACCCCGAACCCTATGCGCCGGTCACAACGTTCCAGGAAGTCGCGGGAGGCTGGAAGACATGACGCATCGCCAAATTGTGGCAGTCCAGCCTCACCACATTCCCGCCTTATTGAGAGGCATGGCCTGTTCCGAGTTCTCGACACGCAACTCAATTTCGTGATACCAGGGATAGCTGTTGCCAAATCTGTCTAGCCGGTCCCCGAACTTCCGGAAATCGAACAGGTCCGAATTCGCGGCGCCGCAGGCGCATATCTTCTGCTTGAACGAGCCCGCATACTGCGTGCGGGTCACATTCACTTCGATGGTCTCGGAATACGTGAAACCTGCCGACACCTCCGCTCCCGGCGCTCCCTTATCGCCGCCGATTGACCCTTGTCCGGTGATGGAGAAGGACGACGAGATTGTCTTTGCATTGCCATCGACGAACGATACGTTGCCGGTCATGATATGGCACTCTTCCCCGTTTGCGCCCGCGACCGCCTGGCTCTTAACGTTGGTCTTCTGAACCGTCCAATTATAGTTGCTGTTCAACCAACTGCTTCCGCCGGACGTGCCCCCACTCACAAAGGGGGTGAGTTGGACTGACTCGAACTTCTTGGGATTGTTCGGGTCCACGTCACCGCGAATCCCGATGTTGGCCCAAGCCTTCTCTCCGGCCTCCAAGGTACCTGGGTAAGTCCACAGGCTGACTTCGGGAAGTCCCGAGTAATTCTGGCCACCCCACACGCCCCAGCGGCTCCAGTCCAGCCTCTTGATCAACCAGCGGAACTCGGCCTTGGTCACCTGGTTCTTGCCCTTGGTGGCCGGTATGGACACCGAGTACTGCCCATTGGCGTCAACGTACTTGATCGGATTTGACTTGGCGTATTCATAAAGGTTGGGACCATCCACAAACCCCAGCGAGTCCCACTGAAGGAAGCGTCCCTTTTCACAGTCATACGCGCGCGCGCGATAGTGGTATAGGCCCGTCTCCTCATCGTATTCGCGCCCGGTGTAGAGGTAGGGATTGCCCGACGCGCTATGCGCAGTTCCCCAAGCGTTCGCGGGCACCGCCACATCGCTGCCATCCGTCGCATCCGGACAGCCATAGGGGTCGTAGCGGTAAAGTTCCACGGGAGCGCCCGCCGCATCGGTGAGTGCCACAACCGACCACGTCGCGTTCTGGTGATAGTAGGAGGTTTGACCGGCACGGTCCATGGTCAGTGGTTCATCCACGTAGCGCCCGTAGGTATAAGTGGCCTTGACAGCGCCCAGCTCATCCTGCTCCTCCACGACGCGCAGGTCATCATAGAAATACCTCGTCTCCACAGGCGTTCCATCCGGGTTCGCTACCTTGATCACGCGCCGTCCCAGGGCATCGTATTGATACTGCCCCACAACCTGGGCATCGATCGTCCGCGTTACTTGAATCAGCCGGTTGTCTTCATCATACGCGTAGGTGTAAAGCGGGTCCTCCGTCAAGTTCCCGTTCGCGTTATGGGTAATCGAGTCAGCGTCAATCGTCGCTATCTGGTTGACCACTCCATGTGTTCGCGTCTGCACGACGATTCCGTCATCGACGCTATTCCAATTCCCCACTGGGTCCAAATCGTACACACGCTCTTCGCTCGGCGCGGGGATTACACCCCCCGCCAGCGTACCCCTTTGGTGCGCACCAAGCCGGTTCACCGAATCGTACTGGTAGGCCTCCGATTGGGTCGCGGCTCGAAGATCCTCTTTGGTCAGGGCATTCCCCTCGAGATCATAATCGTACGTATACCCCGCAATGCGGGTCAGGCCAATCGTGTGATCAAGGGTCTCCACCAACCCATTGGCATCGTATGTGTACGTGGTCAGGGTGCCGTTGCGACTCGTCCGGGAGATCGTGCGGTCCGCTGCGTCGTATTCATAATCCGCAATGGGCGTGAGGGACAGAGGATCCTCCACGCTGTCCAGACGGTCACGCTCGTCTGTCCGATACGTGATTTCCCGGCCCGAAGGATAGGTAATCGTGCGGGTGCGTCCGGGGATGTTGTAGTCGTACTCGATAGTTTCACTGTCCTGGTCTGTCTGCGCAACACGGCCCGCTGCGTCGTAGGCGAATGTTACGATCCAGCCCGCGCGCTCCCCGGACAGCATCCTGCCGGCAAGATCGTAGGTGTACACGTCGTCGGCGCTGACGGGCGTATCGCGCATCGTCAGATGATAGAGATCGTTGTAGACATAGGTGGTCGTCTGTCCCAACTGGTCAGTCTTCGAGGTCATGTGCCCCGTATTGTCGTACACATACTCCCGGGTATTGGCGTCCGCATAGGTTTCCCGGATCCGGCGGTTGACGGAATCGTACGTGTAGATCGTGGCGTGTCCATTCGCATCGGTGATTGAAATGAGATTACCTGTGGGATCATAACTGTACGCGGTTAGGTGCCCCAGATCGTCTGTCTCCGAAACGCGGCGGTTCACGGAGTCATACGCGTAGGTGGTCGTATGGCCGTGCCGGTCCACAATGGAGGTCTGGTTGCCAACGGGGTCATAGGTGTATGTGGTCGTCTGCGCCAGAGAATCCGTGACCTCCGTGATTTGGTAGCGGTCATCGTACGAGAAGGTGGTTGTCTGGCCACTCCCGTTTGCGTGCGTCAGGAGATTGCCCATCCCATCGTAGGTCATCGTCGCCACGGTGCCGCCCGAATCCAATACCGTCACCAGGTTGTTGCGCGAATCGTAGATGTACGTGGCGACATTGCCGTTGGGGGCAAGGACCGTGTCCGTGTTGCCATCACCATCATACATGTACACCGTTGTGTCTCCGGCGCCATTGGCCAGCGTGGACAGCCGGTTGAGCGCGTCATAGGTATACGTTGTTGCGATTCCGGCCGGATCGGTCATGCTGAGCCTGTTGCCATGGTCATCGTATGTGAACGTCGTTATGGCGTCGCTTGCATCCGGGGTGGACGAAACGTCACCCTCCTTTCGAACTTCCGTGACCAGGCGATAAAGACTGTCGTACTCATAGTACGTCACCTTTCCGTTTCCATCCGTGAGTCTGGTGACAAGATTCAGGCTGTTTGCGCCGCAGCACCCGCCTCCTCCCGGATTGCCATACTCGTACTCAGTGATGCCCCCGTTCGCGTCGGTCACGCGCGTCCTGCGGTCCAGGGCATCGTATTCGTAGGTCGTGCTGTGTCCGTTCGGGTCAGTCTGGGTCGACAGCTTGCCATCGCCGTCAAATGTCATGCTGGTCGTGGAGCCGTTGGGCTGGGTCACCTGGGTGAGGTTGTCACGCCCGTCATATTGGTATGTCGTGACGAAGCCATTCTCATTCCGGCGGGTAATCAAATTGTTGTTGCCATCGTACGTGTACTGCACCGTGTGGCCCAACCCGTCCGTTGACTGCGTGAGCCTGTGCCGCGCATCATACGCATAGGAGGTGACGGTGCCATTGTAGTCCATGAGCTGAATGACGTTGCCGTTGCCATCGTACGTCTGGGTCATGGTATCCAGCGCCGGATTGGTGGTTTGCACGGGCCGGTCCATCCCGTCGTAGATGTAAGAGGTGGTGTGGGCAAGCGGGTCCGTTTCGCTGAGCAGGTTACCTTGCGCGTCGTAAGTGTATTGATAAACAAATCCCAGTGCATCCGTGCGTGCAACCATGTTCCCGGCCGAATCATACGCGTA
>JADLCA010000527.1 GCA_020847495.1 Candidatus Hydrogenedentota bacterium
AGCTCAACAAGGAAGTCGTGCGGCGCCGCCTCCGTCAGATGCAGGAAGAAGGTGTCATCTTCAAGTGCGGCGTCTTCGTTGGTAAAGACGTCACGGGGCCGGAATTGGTGAGTGAATTCGACGCGGTTCTGATTACCACGGGTTCGACCCAGCCGCGAGATTTGCCCATTCCGGGGCGTGAACTGGATGGTATCCATTTCGCCATGGATTTCCTGACCCAGCAGAACCGGCGTGTCTCGGGCAAGCCGGTGACCACAAAGGAGATCTCCGCGAAGGGCAAGAGCGTGGTCATTCTGGGCGGCGGCGATACCGGTTCGGACTGCCACGGCACCAGCATTCGCCAAGGCGCCAAGCACGTGTGGTCCATCGAACTGCTGCCGAAACCGCCCCATGATCACAACGAGCAGACGCCGTGGCCCAATTGGCCTCTGATTCTACGCACCTCTTCCAGCCATGAGGAAGGCGGTGCTCGCGACTGGAGCATTCTGACCAAGAGTTTCAGTGGTGAAAACGGCCAAGTTAAGAAGATCCATGCTGTCCGGCTGGAATGGGGCGCGCCCGACGCGAGCGGCAGACCCCAGATGAAGGAGATTCCTGGCAGCGAATTCACCTTGGACTGCGATTTGGCCCTGCTGGCCTTGGGGTTTGTCCATCCCGAACACGCCCTGCCCAAGCAGCTTGGGCTCGAGTTGGACAGTCGCGGCAACATCAAAGCAGACTACGGCGTCTATCAAACCAGCCAGGACAAGGTGTTTGCCGCGGGCGATGCGCGCCGGGGTCAGTCCCTGGTCGTGTGGGCCATACACGAGGGCCGCGAGGCCGCCCGCGCCATCGACATCCGCCTGATGGGAAGTTCCGACCTTCCCGGCGCGTACACCTACGGGTATGACAGCATCGTGCTGAGTGGCGCAAACGGGTAACGAGAAGCGAAACCTTTGTGGGAATCCGGGCATAAAGACAAGGGGGAGGTTCAGATAGCCCGGCGGGGCGTAACGGAGCGTGGAATTCGCGGTAGACTAATTGGGAAGTGAAGTGCGCCCATTTGTGCGCGGTGACAGAGTAAGTGTAGACGTTGCAATAGGTTGGGAAACTGTTGACACCAGGAAGGGGCGGTGCTATACTCCGGCTGGAGGGTCAATTCTGCGAAGAGTGCGACCCGAACAGGCCAACGGCACTGGACGTTCTTGGCGGGAGATTACACGGTGAAGCATGTAAATGTCATTACGAAGACGCCGCTCATTGCGAACGAGGACACCACTGACCTGTCCTTCATCCTTTCGATTCTGGGTGTCGGTTTCGACTTGCTGACCACTTTTGTGGGCGCTTTCTCGACCATTTTTGAAGGATTGCTGTCAGCTCTCACCACCTTCAACGGAATAAAGAATCCGTCGTCGAGCTGATATCAGATATGCACTGAGGTAGATGGACTTTAAGCCCACCAGCTTGGAGTGGGCATGTGGGAAAGGAAGCCCGTTTTGCCGTTTGGGGGTTGGCCCCAGCGGGACGGCAGGATCGGAAGATCAGGAGAGGGATGACCATGAAACATATCCGTGGAATCTCGGCGAGCAAGGTGGTCAGGGCCGATGCGTTGGCAGACCTCTATAACGCCATCTGGCAAGCGTGGCTCGACTTCGTGTACCAGAAGAAAAACGCCGTCATAAGCACGACGACGTAATTGTCATACGGACGTTTGATCACCGGGACTTCGGAAATCCTTGAAGTCCCGGTTTCTTTTTCCTATTGTATTTGCCGCCCGTGCAGGGGAGGGCGCGAGTGAGTTTTGATGCTTCCGGGCACAATGCCGGCAGGCCCGCGGGCGGCGAGACGGCTGTTTCCGGCTCAACCCCGGTCCGGACCGGCAAACCAAGGCTTTCCACATGATCACCGGTGAGTATGCTGTCATCCGCTCGGCGGAACCCGACGACGCGCCTGCGTTGTGGCAGCTCTATGACCCGTCGCGGCCCCGTTCCTTTCTGCTGGGTCCCCAACGCGAGATCATGATTCCCACCGCCGATGAACTGCGCGAAATGCTCGGCCGCAGGGACTTGGTTCAGGGCACATTCTTCGCGGTGGAAAACAAGCAAGGGCTGGTCTGCGGCTGTTGCGTGCTGCGTGGGGCCAAGTTCGAATCGGAATACGCCGAAATGGTGGTAGCCTTTGGCGAAGACAACGAATACGTTACCCCGTTGGCGGAAGAAGTCTTCCAATTTCTGCTGCACATGGCCTTCATCGAGAAGAAGCTCAACAAGCTGCAGGCACATTGTCTGTGCACCGAGACGGCATACCGCGACTTCCTGATCGCGCGCGGCTTCGAAAGCGATGGCGTTCAGCGCGACATGGTGTACACCCGCGGGCGCTATTTCGACCTGGAATCGTTTACCCTGTTTCATGCCGCGGGCCTCACGCGCCTGCGCAACCGCGAGGTTGAAGATGCAGCTTCGACGGCTTGAGCGTAAAGACCTGGACGTGCTCGTGGACTGGCTGGACGATGCCGCCTTCCGGCGCTTCATCTATGGCGACGATGAGCGGCTCAAACGCCAGATGGGTTCGCATATCCTCGCCCTTCTCGGAGGCGCCCTGTCGTTGCCCACGGCCGCGGCAGGACACTTCGTCTGTGATGCGGGCGAGCGGGGCCCCGTCGGGTTGGCCGGCGTATTCGACCTGTGCTGGCGCAACCGCTCATGCACCGTCAGTACCTACCGGTCTCCCGCGTGCAGTCCGGAGGACTTCTACGCGGGTGCCTGCAACGGCATTCTCGAATACTGCTTCGACGAGCTGAATCTGCACCGGGCCGCTGCCCGCGTCGACGCGCGCGATGAGGAAGCATGGCGCGCATACGAACAGGCTGGCGCGCGCCGCGAACTGGTGCTGCGGGGTCACGGCCTGCGTGACGGGCAGCCCGCCGATGTGTACGGTTACGGGGTGTTGCGCAGCGAGTTCGATGTGGTCCGCAGTGGCCGCGTCCAGGAAGCCGGAGTCTGACATGGCGCTGAAATCAAGCGTATTCATCCGCAGGGCAGACCGCGATGATCTGGATACCGTCGTGGCGTGGATGGAGGATCCCGCGTTCCAGCGGTTTCTCTACGGCGACCCCACGCGCTCGCCCAAGCAGATCCGCGAACAGATTGTGGGGATGCTCGGCCGCTCGGCGAATCACAGCATGCCCGGCGGCATCTACTTCATGGCGGATTCGGCGAAGCTCGGCCCCGTTGGGCTCTTCTCCGTGGTGAATATCAGTTGGCGCAACCGCTCTTGCAATATCGATTCCTATGTGGCGGAGAACCGGCGCACGGGCTTCTTTGCAACCATCGCCTTCTACCGGGTGCTCGAGTACTGCTTTCACGAACTCAACATGCACCGGATCAATATCTACATCTATGGATTCAACACCCGGTCCTGGCGCAACTTCGAGTTGTCCGGCGGCAAGCGGGAAATCGTATTGCACGAACACGTCGCGCGGGACGGGAAGCTGTACGACATGTACGGTTATGGCCTCCTGCGCTCCGAATTCGAGGAACTTCGCGAGTTCTTCAAGAAGAAGTTCAAGGGCATCGACCTTGCCCACATGATTGACGACCTGAAAACCCTGCAACAGACCGAGGCCGCGCCGTGATTGTGCCTCTACTCTTTCTGGCGCTCCTGTTGATCCACGTGGTTTTTTCCCTGGCGACGAACCGGCACCAGCCCGGTGCCCGGCCTTCCGGCCGTACGCGCACGATTCACGTCATCATGCAGGGTCCGCTTTTCTGGCTGGCCACCTATCTGGCTTGGGAGTCGGGCGTGTTTTCGCGCCAGCTCGTGTCCCCTCTGTACATCGGAATCGGACTCGTTGCAGGCCATCTCATCTTTGGTTTCTCGCTTCTGGCCACGCATCTCTCCTGGAGAGACGCCCTGAGCCACTTCTTCGATTTCGGGCCGATCTGGAACTTCACGATGGACAGCCCCATCGTGTTGACCCGGTTCCTTGGTGTGGCGCTGGCGGAAGAACTGATCTGGCGCGCCGCGGCGCAAACGCTCATCATCGAACAGTTCCGTCAGTGGATGCCGGAGACGGTCGCGGGAATCGCGGGCGTGCTGCTGATCGCCGCCGGATTTGTGGTCGTCCACAAGCACTTTTTTGAGAACACGTGGTATATCTCCCTGGAGTTTGTCGCATTCGCGGTCCTCATCGGTTTCCTGTACCATTGGACGTCGAGCTTCATCCTCGTCATGGTGATTCACGCGTTGCGTGACATCGAGATCGCCTACCTGGAGTATCTGATCAAGGTCGAGGAGCTGGGGGACAAAGAGGAAGCGGCGCGGGCCATTGAACTCGCGTACACGCCCGGACGTCCGGAGAAAGTATGAGTCATCCGTATGCGGTAGAGTTGCGCGACGTCGACAAGACGTTCCACACCCGGCACTTCTTCTCGAAAGACGAAGAGACCGGGCGCCGGCCTCTCTATCAGAAAAAGATCGTCCACGCGGTCAATCATGTTTCATTTGGAGTACACCCCGGCGAGATATTCGGCCTGCTCGGCAGGAACGGCGCGGGCAAGACCACGACCGTGAAGATGATCTCCGGTCTCGTGAAGCCGTGCAGCGGCGAGGTCTTCGTCGACAACCTGCCCGTCGAAAAGAAGCGCCTGCAGATCCTGCGCCGCATCGGCGTCGTTCTGGAAGGCACGCGCACCTGTATCTGGCCGTTGACACCCTTGGAGAATCTGGCCTACTTCGGGAATCTGCGCGATGTGAAAGGCAAGGTCCTCAAGGAGCGTTCCCACCGATTACTCGATTTCATCGGCCTGAAAGACAAGAAGGACATCCAGGTGCGGCGCCTGTCCCGCGGGCAGAAGCAGAAACTCGCGATCTGCATCGCGTTGATCACCGATCCCCCCGTGCTGCTGCTGGACGAGCCCACGACCGGGCTCGACGTGCAAAGCAGCCGCGCCATCAAGGACAAAGTCATCGAGATGACCCGCGAACAGGGCAAGTGCGTGCTGGTGACCACCCACGACATGGGCACCGCCCAGGAGTTGTGCGATCGCATCGGCATCATCAAGGACGGCATGCTGGTGGCCTGCAAACCAACCGAAGAGTTGCTGGATGTGTTCTCCGACCAGTGCTTCGAAGTGCGTCTGGATCGGATGCCGGATGTCGAACCCATCCGCCGGATACCCGGCGTTGCGGGCGTGGAGCCAGTCAATTCCGAAGGCGGCCCCGGGTTCATTCTGCAGACATCCCGCGACGAAACGGAGCGTTCCCACGCGTTGTATGCAACGCTCGGCCACTTGCAGTCGCAAGGCGTCCTGCTGCGAACCGTCACGCAGCGCCACCAGAATCTGGAAGGGGTCTTTCTGCAACTGACCGCCACGCAGGCCGAGCAGCGCGAGGAGAGGATATAGCCATGGGATTCTTCCTCGTAATGAAGGCGGAGTTGGTTCGCTCGTTCATCATCATGCGGCGCTATTGGTTCGCGACGGTGATGGGCATGATCGTGGGATACGGCATGCTCATCGGGCTTATCTTCGGCTTTCGATCCGGCACGGTGGACGCCCACTGGGCGACCGACCAGACGGAGAAGGTGCTCGGGTTCGTCGTCGGCATATTCGCTTTCGGGATCGTCGGTATGTTCAGCCAGGGACTGCAGGGCATGGCGCGCACGGGCGAACTCGAACAGGTCTATATGAGTCCCCACGGCCTGATCACAAACTTTCTGGCGAGATCGTTCGTCAGTTCGCTTATCAGCATCCCGACGTGGACAATCCTGCTTGTCTTCGTATCCGCGACATTGAACAGCAACCTCCACGCGGATCCCTTCCCGACCTTTGTGATACTCCTGTTGACCTACTTGAACTTGATCGGTTTTGGATTCATGGTGGGCGGGTTGACGCTCGTCTTCAAGCAGATCGGCCAGGCCACCCTGCTGATCCGCATGGGCATGGTTGCGGTCGCGTTCGCCGCGAACCCGGACTGGTATAAACTCCCGGCCGTGATTCTGGGCGCGGCACACGTCGTTCCGATCACGGATGCCTCCATCTGCTTGAAACTGGTGCTTATCAAAGGGATGGGCCTGGGCGTGTTTTCCCATCCTTCATTTCTCTTTCTGTTGATCAATGTCGCGCTTTGGACCACGCTCGGCGTGGCCTGCTTCAAGTACATGGAGAATTGGAGCCGCGACAAAGGCACGTTGGGAGCGTATTGATGGCACGGGAGTCCTTGCATCGTTTCGTCGAGAACGGCCGCCGCTTCGCGATCGATCC
>JADLCA010000528.1 GCA_020847495.1 Candidatus Hydrogenedentota bacterium
AGTTGCCACGAGATATCTGCCGAGCGACATTCCGCGTGAAAGTCAACTCAAACGTCCAGGAAGTCTGGTTCACCCAGATGCGATACCAGGTGGCGAATGACGATGAATTTCGGGCTTACTGGCATACCCTCATAGACGTTGCGAATAATGCGCCACTGGAATTCACAGCGGACGGCAAGCTCATCGCCAACGATGAGGATGGCAACATATTCGAGCTAAAGCCGATTACACCTGGTGAGTCTATGGCCACGGTTCCTCTTACGTGGGAGTTCCTTTCCTCTGACATGACAGAGACGGCCCTGCGCAGTCGCGGCATAACTACGTTGTTTTCAGGTTCTAACATTGAGTACATCCCGTATCCTGGACGTTTTCCCTGCACGCCGACTGTGGCTGAATTATCGCATCGTTTTGTAGTGGGTTTATCAGTCGATTGAACCCTTGTGTCCGCGACACGGAGTTGGTAGCAGACAGCGAGCGCAGCAGTATCGAGTGCAAAATGCCCGCCTCGGCGCACGCCCCGGACTCAGGCGTGGAGAAGCCTTCCCCGTTCTTTCCCCCCGTGTTCCCCGTGTCCCCGTCGTCAATTCGCTTTCGTTCTTCTTGAACGCCTGCGTGGTAGCTCTTACTATCGCATTGGTTTCTTCAGACCCCAAACCGGAGTAGTGCCATGAGCCTTTCTTTCACCCGTCGCGACTTTCTCGCGCGCAGTGGCGCCGCCATCACCCTCGCGGCTACGTCCGCCCACAGCGCGCCGCAGCCCAGTTTTCCCATCGCGGATCTCCACGTCCATCTCGACAACAGCACCATTGACGATGTGCTGCGTCTCTCCACCGAGCGCAAGGTCACCTTTGGCATCGTCGAACACGCGGGGACGAAGGAGAACAAGTATCCGGTGATCCTCAGCAACGATGATGAACTCAAAGCCTACCTGGCCATGCTCGACGGCAAGCCGGTCTATCGCGGCGTCCAGGCGGAGTGGAAGGACTGGTCCTCCTGCTTCTCCAAAGATGTCCTTGCGCAACTCGACTTTGTGCTCTCCGACGCGATGACGTGGCCCGGCCCGGATGGCGCGCGGCAGAAACTCTGGGAGCCTGGCCTCGAGATCGGCGACCCGCAGGTGTTCATGGACAAGTATGTGGACTGGCATGTCGAGGTGATGGAGACCCAGCCCCTGGACATCTTCGCCAACACCTCCTGGTTGCCGGAGAAGCTGTTGCCGGACTACGACACGTTGTGGACGGAGGCCCGCGTGGCCAAGGTCGTGGACGCGGCGGTCAAGAACGGCGTTGCCCTCGAAATCAGCTCGGCGTACCAGTTGCCCAAACTACCTTTCCTTCGACAAGCCAAGGCTGCGGGGGTGCGTTTCTCCTACGGTTCCAACGGCCGGTACCCCAAGATGGGCCTGCTGGAATACTCCACCCTGGCCGCTGCGGAGTTGGGTCTCACTCAGGAAGAGATCTTCCTGCCCGCCCCGGATGGACAAAAGGCCGTCCAGCGCAGGATGAAGTAAACTGAGTTCAGGGTGACCCCGGGGAGGTCTGTGCCGGGAGCAACCTCAGAAGGCTCTGAGGAATAATGTAGCGCAGGCGTCCCGCCTGCAATTCAGTAATGCAGGCGGGACGCCTGCGCTACAAGGCCGGGTTCAGTTCTAGCTTCTAAGTTCTTATCGCGTTGTAGCTTACGTCCTGGAAGCCTTGCATTATCCGGCGTCCAGGGATGCGGAGCGAGTGTTAACCTTTCCCAACATGCAGGCGTTTACTTGGTGGATGTAGAGAGAAGGCATGGACCTCACTGCGCTGGGTGACGAGGATTTGGCCCTCGCACTCAAAGCGGGGAACTTGGCGGCGTTTGACGAGTTCGTCCGGCGCCACCAGGGGCGGGTCTATGCCGTCGCGTATCGAATCACGGGCAACCGCGAGGATGCCCTGGACGTAGCACAGGAGGCCCTGCTCAAGGCGTACCGGAAGATCGATTCGTGGCAGCCGACGAGTGGGTTTCTCCCGTGGCTGTTCCGGCTGACGACGAATCAGGCCATCGACCTCCTCCGCTGGAGGGGGCGCCGGCAGCATGAGCCGCTGGACAGCGACGAGGGCGCACGCGAACTCCTTCATCCCGAGGATACGCGGACGACCGAAGCGCAAGTGCGCGCCCTCGAGATCGATGCGCGCGTGCAGAGGGCGCTTGGTGTCCTGTCGCCGGCCCAGCGCACGGTGTTTGTCCTGAGGCATTACGAAGGTCTCCAGTTGTCGGAGATCGCGGAGACGATGCACTGCACCGTGGGCAGCGTGAAGGTCCATCTGTTCAGGGCGCTCAAGAAGCTCCAGGTGGAGTTGAGAGACTTGCACGGTCCGGGGTGATTGGGTTCAGTGGGGAGACGGAGAGAGAGCATGTGGTGGAAACGGAAAAGGGTGGAGGGCCTACTTGCGGCCTCGCTGTACGAGGGGTTATCGGCGGAGGAGAGGCAGGAGCTGGATAAGGCATTGGCCAACTCCGGTGCGCTCCGGCTTGATGCCGAGTCCCTTGAGAAAATGACCCGCGCCATTCCGCGCGAAGCGCCTCATCTTGGAACTGACTTGACCGCCTCCTTGCACGCACGAATCCGGGAAGCGAACGCGCCCGCGGCACGTCTCTACGTTGCCCGGCGCACGCTTGCGTTCGCGGCCGCCATCTTGATACTCGCCACAGGTGCCGTTGTGTATATCAGCCTCCCTCTCGGTGAACCCGACCCGGCCGATGCGCTTGCGGGTCGGCCTGTCCCTCCAACCCTCCTCGACCAGGCGCTCGCCAAGGCCGATAGCCTGCTCGCGGCG
This sequence comes from Candidatus Hydrogenedentota bacterium, assembly GCA_020847495.1. Lineage (GTDB taxonomy): Bacteria > Hydrogenedentota > Hydrogenedentia > Hydrogenedentales > SLHB01 > JAHDWY01. Next base: position 2,811 of record JADLCA010000528.1, read on the forward strand.
CACCAGGAAGCGGAGGCCTACCGCTTGCTGGAAGCGGGATTCGAGGGGCAACCCCGAGACCCCCGCGCGGGAGAAGTCCTGTGGAACATCGCCAATCTCGCCTTTGATCTCGGCAAGTACACGGAGGCCCTGCACGCTCACAATCGGTTGAGGGAAGAGCCTTACTATGGCTATCTGCAGGCGTCTCCCGAGCGGCTTCGCAGGGCCAACTTCGCCAGGGATCTCCTGGTGGAAGCGCAAACCTCGAACTTCCGCCCCTTGTACGACCTCACCAGCGCGAAGAATGACCGCCTGCATGCCCTACCGCGACTGGAACAAGTGATTATAGACAACCAGGAGAAGCTCGTGGCTGACTTGGCCGCGGAGGAAATGGGACGCGCGCTTATCGCCGAGAGCAATACGGGCGGCGCGGTCGCGTATCTGGATGCCATGAAGACTGCCCGCGAACGCTGCACGAACCCTTACGCGCTCGCCCTCCTGGACTACAAGATCGGCGAGATTTACCGTAGCGAGATGCGCGATGTGAACGCCGCGGAACTGCATTACCGGAAGGCCCTCGAGAATCCGCAGATGGCCCGGCGCGCTCAGGATGCCTTGGGTGCGTTGGCTGCCCCCTCGCATTAAGCCCTCAAACCGCGTGGCTCGCACGGTTGCGGCTTTCCGGGGGCTCTGGTAAGATCTTGACAGTAAAGGATTTTCCACAATCTGGAGGCCGTTGAGTGGCCGCTGAGTCCGCCTTTGAAAAGCAGCTTATCCGCGATGGCGTGGTGGATGAGGAGCGCCTCGCCCGGGCCCGCCAGGAATCCCAGGCCTCAGGCAACCCTCTCGCGGAATGCCTGGTCAGCTTGGGTTGCGCCACTGCGGAAGCCGTGTACCGTGCCTTGGCGCAATTCTGCGAGCTGCGCTTTGTCACGCCCTCGAAAATGGAGATTCCCCCGGAACTGGTCGCCAGGGTTCCGGCGCGCTATGCCACCCATTATGGCTTCGTGCCCGTCCTTGAACGCAACGGCACCATCGTGGTCGCCCTCTGCGACCCGCTGAATCACCAACTCCTCGACGACATCCGCTTCGTCCTGAAACGTCGTATCGAGCCGGTCGTTGCCACTCCCGATGAGATCTCTCGCGCGATCAAGGCACTGTACGGAGTGGGGGCCGACACCGTCGAACGAATCCTCAGCGATTCGGAGAGTGTAGGCACGGTCCTCAGTCTCGACAGTGCCTCCGCGGGCATGAATCTAGGCGATGACAGCCTGGACGCATCCATCATCAAGTTCGTGAATGAACTACTGTCTGAAGCCATCCGCACCGGTGCGACCGACATCCACATGGAACCCTTCGAGGATCAGTTGCGTGTGCGCTATCGCATCGATGGTATCCTTCACGCCGTGCCCACGCCTCCGACCATCCGCGGGTTTCATCCCGCGATCGTGTCGCGCATCAAGATCATGGCCAACCTCAACATTGCCGAGAAGCGCCTGCCCCAGGATGGCAAGATCCGCGCCTCGCTCGGAGACGAGCAGTTTGACCTGCGTGTGTCCGTGTTGCCGACCCCGCACGGGGAAACGGTCAACCTGCGCATCCTGAACCGCGCGTCCATGTTCATGACTCTCGAGCAGCTTGGATTCCTGCAGGAAGACCTCGTGCAGTTCAATGACTTCATCACGCGGCCGCACGGCATGATCCTGGTCACAGGCCCCACCGGAAGCGGCAAGACGACAACCCTGTACGCCGCGCTGAGCAAGCTGAACAAGAACGAGCACAAAATCATCACGATCGAAGACCCGATCGAGTATCAATTGAAGGGCATCACGCAGATGCAGACCCTGCCGCAGATCGGTTTCGATTTCTCCGCGGCCCTGCGCTCCATGCTGCGACACGACCCCGACATCATGCTGGTCGGCGAGATACGCGACTTTGAAACCGCCGAGATGGCGATTCGATCGAGCCTGACCGGTCACCTGGTTTTCAGTACGCTGCATACCAACGACGCGGCGGGCGCCGTCACGCGCCTCACGGATATGGGCGTCGAGCCCTTCCTGATTGCCAGCACGATGATCGCCTCCATCGCCCAGCGTCTGGTGCGTTGCGTCTGCACGCAGTGTGCGCGTCCGTACAAACCGGAGACCGCCGAGTTCGCGCAACTGGGCAGGCGCCCCGGCGACACTCCCGATGCGGCGTTCATGCGTGGCGCCGGGTGCGACGCCTGCCGGCAGACCGGCTACCGGGGCCGTATTGCCATCTATGAGGTGCTGCCCTTCACAAACGCGATCAAGGAGATGACAATCCGGCGCGAACCATCGACCCACATTAAGCGCAAGGCCGTCGAACTCGGCATGCGGACCCTCCGCACTTCTGGCTGGCAGCGCATCTGCCAAGGCAAGACCACCTTCGAGGAGGTGGTTCGCGTCACCGCGGAATCGGATGTGCTCGATGGCAGCGAGGCGGGCCATGCCGCAGTTTCAGTATGAGGTCAAGAAGGGTCCGGGCGAGGCCACGACGGGCGTCCTGGAAGCTGAGAGCCGCCGCGCCGCGCTTGCGCGCCTGCGTGACATGGGCTATGTGCCTGTCTCGATTGTAGAGTACACTGGCGCCGCCAAGCGCGATGCCCTGCGCAGCGCCTTCGTCCGTATCCGCCTCAAGGACCGCAACATCTTCTTCCGGCAACTTGCCACCCTGCTCGACTCCGGCATGCCGCTGACACGAGCCCTCTCAACGCTGGTCCAACAGACTGAAAACCCCAAGCTGTCCGCGATCATCGATCAGGTTCGCGATGACGTCCAGAAGGGCAGCACCTTCGCAGAAGCCATGGAGCGTCACCCCAAGCTGTTCACGTCCATGCATTGCAGTCTTGTGCGCGCGGGTGAGTCCGGCGGCATGCTGGAAGACGTCCTCTGGCGCATTACCAGTTTCGGCGAGCAGGACGAGGAACTCCGCGGCAAGGCGATATCCGCGATGATCTACCCGGCCTTCCTGCTGGTGATGGGGTCATTGGCCATCTTCATTCTCGTGTCATTCGTGTTTCCCAAGTTCATCAAGGTCTTCGATGACTTCAATGCGACCTTGCCGCTCATCACGCAAATCGTGTTGGCATTTTGCGGCTTCATGGGCAATTTCTGGTGGGCCATCTTGCTCGGGCTTATCGCGATGGTGGTCGGATTCCTATCCTGGGTGCGCAGCGAAAAGGGTCGCATGCAGTACGACACGTTCCTGCTGCGCGTGCCGGTACTGAGGGTGGTGGTCCAGAAGTATGTCATGGCCCAATTCGCGCGTATGCTGGGGACGCTGCTCGACAACGGCGTACCGATTCTCCATTCGCTCCAGATCGCCGTGGACACGCTCGGCAACAAGGCGATAGCCCAGGAAGTCGGAGTTGTGCGTGAGCGCGTCGCGGAAGGGGATAGCATCAGCAGTGGTCTCGCGCTGACCCGCCATTTCCCGCCCATGGTCGTCAACATGTTCGCCGTCGGTGAGGAAAGCGGCCGCATCGGTGCGGTCACCAAGCGCATGGCAGACGCCTACGACGTGGAAGTGGACCGGGCCGTAAAGGCAATGACATCTTTGCTTGAACCGGTTCTCATTGTCATTATGGCGATCATCGTGGGCATCCTGGTGATTTCAATGCTATACCCGATGCTCACGTTAAGCTCGAATGTTGTGTAAAGGGCGCCCAATCGCGCCCATGCCGGTGGAGGTATCAAGGAATGAGAGAGTCAAGTGGGTTCACCCTGTTGGAGTTGATCCTGGTGATGGTAATCATCGGGATACTGGCGGGGATGGTGACCTTCAGCGTCGCGGGACGTGGTACTGAGGCGCGGATCGTCCGCACCAAGGCGGACCTGTCGGTCTACCAGAAGGCCGTCGAAGCCTATGCCCTGGAGCACAACGACAAGTATCCGAAGTCGCTGAACGACCTCGTCACGGGCGATAAGCAGTACGTTATCGAACTCAAAAACGACGCGTGGGGCAACCCCTACGTATTCTCCGTGCCCGGCAAGTCGCACCCATACGACATCTATTCGCGTGGGGTTGACGGCCAGTCGGGCACGGAAGACGATATCTCTGTGTGGGAATCCGGCAACAGAACGACGGCGGGCTGAGCTTGCCATGCTGGGCGACATGACAGCGCCATATCGCGCCAATCACACGGCGCAATCATCGAGCAACGGGTTCACGCTCATCGAGCTTATCGTCGTCATGACGATCATTGCGCTCATGACAGCCGTGGTCGTGCCGATGTATCAGGGTTCGCTGACCTACGTTCAGCGCGACCGGGCAGTCCGTGACTTTGTGGCGCACATGAAGTATGCCCAGGAACGTGCCATCACCGATGCCACGGAATACCGCTTCTACTTTCGCGAGGAGCAGCGTGACTTCTGGGTGATGCGCCTCGCGAGCATAAAAGGCGATGAGAAGGAGTTCGCCTATCTGGCTGAAGGAGCGACCGAGGTCCGGCATCTCCCGGAGACCGTTCGCCTCGATGATCCCAACGCCCGCTTCGACCGCGACCGCGAGGCGAATTACGTCGCCTTCTACGCGAGTGGCGCATGCGACTACGCGAAGATCATTCTCGAAAGCGACGACGACACGCGTATCACGTTGGAAACCAGGGGCCGTCTCGGGCAGTTCGAGGTCAAAGAGAAATGACGCGGCCTTTGCATGCTCAACGTTCACTGCGCGGCCTGCGTTCCGGGTCTCGGGGCTGGATTCTTGTTGAAACGCTCGTTGCACTGATGGTCCTCAGCGTGGGGGTGCTGGCTGTGAATGAAGCTCTGCAGGAGGCCCTCCTCACGCGAGCCATGGCGCGTGACTTCACCCAGGCGCGTTTCTTATTGGAGCAGGTGGTTTCCGATCTTGAATTGCAGCCCCTCCTGATCGAAGGGGCCGAGAAGAACGGCGATTTCGGCGACGCTTTCGAGCGCTTCGCCTACCATTACGAGGTTTCGCGCGTCGAACTTCCTGCGCCGGAACTGCCCTCGCTTGCCAACGCCGTGCTGGCCCAGCCGCTGCAATTGCCCGTATCGTACCTTGGCAAGATTCGTGTGACGGTCACTTGGACCCGGGCCGGACGTTCCTTTGAGCGCACAGCCGAAACCCTGGTTCCCCCAGAAAGACTCTACATTGGACAAAGTAACAATGCGGGCCAAACGCCGGACAACGCCTAACGGAGGATTCACGCTG
>JADLCA010000529.1 GCA_020847495.1 Candidatus Hydrogenedentota bacterium
ACCATTGATCTTACCCTCGCACGTGTGCGCCGGCGCCACGGCGCATTCCGCATACCCAACAGGGTTCATCGGCAGACAGAGCCGTTCCCTTTAGCGATTTCAGGGATTCTTGGGTAAAGAGTACGGAGTATTCCGCTCCGAGTTCCGCGTTCTACGGAACACTACGTTCCGGAGTCAGACGTACCACGGGCTGCGCATGGGGCGCGACAACATACGTTCGGCGGTAGGGTCATCGAGGATACGTTCGGACGCTGGATCCCAGCGGATCTTTCGGCGGAGCTTCATCGCGATATTGGCGAGGTGCGACACACTGATGGAGCGATGGGCAATTCCGACAGGCGCGGCGGTGCGCGAACGCGTGCGAATGGCGTCGACGAAATTGCGGTAGTGATCGTCGCTCTTGTACAGGCGGATTTCGTTTGGGCCGATGGGTTCGCGTTTCAACGAGGCGGGTTCTGCGCCGCCTTCAAGATCGAGCCAGCCGTCACTGCCTTCGAAACGGACGCCTGTGGGGAACTTGCTGGACCCGATCATCGTGTAGCCTTGCGCGTACGTGCAGCGAAACTCAAAATCGGTCGCGGTGTTATTCAGCCAGTCTGACGGATAGACCGCCTCCCCCTCTACCTCGACGGGCCCTGACAACTCCGTGTCCATTCCCCAGTGGGCCATGTCGATCATGTGGGCGCCCCAGTCCGTGACCTGCCCGCCGGAATAGTCGTAGTTCCAGCGGAAGGTGAAGTGACAACGGCGCGTGGTGTATGGCGCCCATGGCGCGGGGCCCAGCCAGCGCTCGTAGTCGAGGTTGGGCGGCGGTTCACTGATGGGATTCGCCGGTTCGGCCAGCGTCTGGCCGCCGGGCAAGCCCACCCTGATCGTGTGCAGCTTGCCGATGCGGCCATTGCGCACAAGCTCACAGGAGTAGCGGCACTTGGCGCTGGAACGCCGCTGGCTGCCGGTCTGGAACACACGGCCATGACGCTGCACGGCGTCGACCATGGCTCTGCCCTCGCGAATCGTGAGCGAAAGCGGTTTTTGGCAGTAGATGTCCTTGCCCGCCTTGGCAGCCTCCACCGCCATAATGGCATGCCAATGATCCGGCGTGGCAATCGAAACGGCGTCGATATCATCCCGCGCAAGGAGTTCCATGAAGTCCACGTATTCATCCACGCCGCGAAAGTTGCCGCTGGGCGTCTGCTGCGCGTAGTAGTCCTTTATCGCGCTTACGGCCTGGGAACGTCCGCGGTACCAGCCGCGCTCGTAGTTCTCGCTGCCGGAGTCCACATCGCAGACCGCCACCATCTGGACATCCGGCAGGCCCATGAGGGAGCGCATGTCGCGGTCGCCCTGCCCGCCCACGCCAATGACGCCCATCACGATGCGGTCGCTGGGTGCAAGCCGGCCGCCAAGGCCCAGGGCGGACGCGGGAACGATCATAGGACCCACTACCGAGGCCGCGGTTGCCGCAAGAAAACGCCTGCGTGTGAAAGTCGAAGTGGAAGGTCTCACGTTGACGGTTCCCCAACCCATTTCATGCGTTCTGAGAGAGTCATTTTGCGCTGGCATTGTCGAGGGCATCCACTGCGGCAATAGCGGTCATATTGACCACGTCCATCTCATTGAATCCGCCGTACTGAAGCAGATGCACCGGCTTGCGCATCCCGAGGAGGATGGGTCCGATGGCCTCGGCGCCGGCGAGACGCTGCACGAGCTTATACGCGACGTTCCCGGCTTCGAGGGTTGGAAAGATCAGTACGTTGGCCCCACCGTTCGTCAAACGGCAGAAGGGGAATTCCTCGGCGAGAATGGACGGCGTGACGGCGGTGTCTGCCTGCATCTCGCCATCGACGATCAGGTCGGGCTGCCGCTCGCGCACGAGCTGGGCCGCACGGCTCACTTTGTCCGACTGTGGATAGCGCGCACTGCCAAAGTTGCTGAACGAAATCATGGCCACACGCGGCTCCACGTCGAAACGTTTGACTTCCTGCGCGCACAGGATCGCGATCTCCGCTAGGTCTTCCGCGTTGGGGTCGATGTTCACGGAGGCATCAGCGAAGAAATAGACCTTTTCGCGTAGCGTGAGCATGTACATACTGGCCACGCGCCGAACCCCGGGCCGCGCCCCGATGACTTCCAGCGCGGGCCGCACCGTGTACGGATAGCTGGACGTCAATCCCGAAACCATACCGTCGGCTTCGTCCATGTGGACCATCATGCACCCGAAATAGATGCGCCGTTGGATCATGGTGTGCGCAATTGCGCGTGAAACGCCTTTGCGCTGACGCAACCGGTAGAGTTCATCTTCATAGGGTGCCAGACGCCCATCGAACAAGGGGTCCACGATTTCCACGCCACCCTTGAGGTCAAGTCCGTATTCTTCAATGAGTTCATGAATGCGCTGCTCAGGACCCAGGAGGATCGGATGTGCCATTCCCTCATCGAGGATGGCCTCACACGCCTTCAAAATGGGAACGTGGTCGCCCTCCGGATACACGATGCGCTTCGGGTCCGTGCGTGCCTTGTTGATCATCACGCGCATGACCTTGCGCGAGAGGCCGAGTCGCGCCTCGAGCCGCTCCCGGTACTCGTCAATGTCCAGGCTGACGCGTGCAGCGCCGCTGTCCATGGCCGCCTTCGCCACCGCCGAGGCTTCCCAGATCAACACGCGCGGGTCAAACGGTTTCGGGATGATGTATTCGCGCCCATACTGAAGACGCTTTGTACGATACGCCTTCTCCACGGAATAGGGCACGGGCTCGCGCGCCAACTCGGCGAGGGCCTTCGTGGCGGCGATCTTCATCGCGTCATTGATGGCGGTGGCGCGAACGTCGAGGGCCCCCCGGAAGATAAAGGGAAAGCCCAGCACATTGTTGATCTGGTTTGGAAAATCGCTCCGGCCCGTCGCCACGATAACATCATCGCGTGCAGCCTTCGCCTCGTCGTAGGTAATCTCGGGATCCGGATTGGCCATGGCAAACACAATGGGCCGGTCCGCCATGGAACGCACCATCTCCTGGGTCACCAGGTTCGCCCCCGAGACTCCCGCGAAAACGTCCGCGCCCCTCATCGCGTCGGCGAGCGTGCGTGCGCCGGTTTCTACGGCGAAAAGTTCCTTGTAAGGATTCATCCGTTTCGTCCGGCCCTTGTACACCACGCCCTCGCTGTCGCAGAGCATGATGTTCTCGTGACGGACCCCGAGGGTCTCGTAGAGCCTCGCACACGCAATGCCGGCGGCACCCGCTCCACAAAAGACTACCCGGACGTCCTCGATGCGTTTGCCCACGAGCTCCAGCGCGTTGAGCAAACCGGCGCCTGAGATAATGGCTGTGCCGTGTTGGTCGTCGTGAAAGACGGGAATGTTCAAAGTCGCTTTCAAGCGCTCTTCGATGTAGAAACACTCCGGCGCCTTGATATCTTCGAGGTTGATGCCGCCGAACGTGGGTTCAAGGAGTGTCACCGCCTTTATGATCTCGTCGGGGTCGTGCGTGTTCAACTCGATGTCAAAGACATCGATGTCCGCGAAGCGCTTGAAGAGGACCGCCTTGCCTTCCATGACCGGCTTGCCGGCCATCGGACCGATATCCCCCAGCCCCAGTACGGCCGTCCCATTCGTGACAACCGCGACGAGATTGCCCTTGGCGGTGTAGTCGAAAACCTTGTCGGGCTCCTTCTCGATGGCGAGACAGGGCCCGGCCACACCTGGCGTGTAGGCCAAAGACAAATCCCGCTGCGTCTGACAAGCCTTGGACGCCACGACTTCCAGTTTGCCCGGCCGCCCCTTGGCGTGGTACTGAAGTGACTCGTTCTGCAGATCCATGACTCCCCCTGAATGACGTGGCGCCATTCACCTGTAGCGGATTTGTATACGCTTCAACATCCGTGCACAGGATAGCACAACGAGAAAAAACAGCAGAAAGTAATCCCAGCGTGGCAGAGCCGCAACCAAACCAAGAAGTTCATCCACCGATTTCGCCGATTACACCGATCCAAGAAGTAGATCAATAAGGGAAAACCAACAAGGGGGAACGGGCGTCTCGCCCGTGGTTTGAGCATACTCCAGCGCAGAGACTCGGAGTTCATAGAGGAACGCTGAGAATGAAGAAGACGGCATTCTGGTACTGCCTCGCTCGCCGAGCGCGGCAGCACAAGACTCCTCTCAGCACCAGAGGCGTAGGATTCTCCAAGGTCTCTGGGCGTCATCGAATTGATCGCGACCTATGTGCCGTCAGGCCGATCTATTGAGCGTTCGCTGTGCTGTCACGCCCAAGGCGTGACGAGCGAGGCGATACCGTAGAGGCCCCGTTGGAGTTGACCACCCTTTGGGATGCGTGGGGTGCGCACAGTGGCATCCCATGTCCAAAACTCTTTCATTCATAACCACAATCCGAAGTCCACTCGCCTATGCGCGAGTGTTCTTCACGACTTCTGTGGATAGGGGCCCAGGCTGGGCGGCGCGAAGCGGGACGAAAAAACATGACCGTCACGCCTGTAATTGCGTGCGCATCATCAGAGCCTTGAGAATCTCCCCTGATACGCGCTGTGAGGTCTTGAGCCGAAAGCTCTGGCGCTCCAGAAACTCGAAACTGTCATACGAAGCGACGGCTCTTGTGTAGACACGTATTCGTCTCCCACAAACCCAAAGGCCACGGAACCCCACGTTGCTGTCCTCAATCCGTTCAATATGTTCGTAGGGGAGGTTCAGGGAGATGCTGTCACCTACAAATGTGAGCCCGCCTTCGGAAAAGTGGAGATACCCAACGTCGTCGGCATCCTCCATGAAGTGCCGAGTTCCGTCGTACAGGGGGGGACTCAGCGAAATCTGGACGATGAGGCTTCTCCCTCCATTCTTTGGCTTGTCAACATATGCGCGAACCAATCGCGCGGTGTAGATATTGCACCCTAAAGGAAGTAACAAGACTGAACATGCAACAAATGAGATCCACCAGAGTATGCAGATTGAGATTAGGAGTGCGTGGTCCAAATGGCCGCTTCTGGTCGCGACAAAAGCAACCAGCGAGAAAAAGGAAGTCACAAGGAAAATCGATACTAGTGCGATGCCACCTGCGACAAGATTTTCCATCACGGCTTCTCGCATGGTGAAATGCCGGGGAGCGCGTAACGTCAATTCCGGTTCCATGGGTACTCTCCTGTGGATAACATCGAAGCACACCGAAATCAGTGTGCTATTCAATCTTGCGCAAGTCAACAGTTGCTTGCCTACCCGAACGGCGAAGCGTTTCCCGAGGTCACGTGCAACGGCTTGAGTTCGGTATCCTGGGAACGACCCACTTCTCGAATCTGCGCTACATTGGTTTTGGCGATTTGTGCTCCCCATGCGGAGCATTGAGTAGGAAGGGAATTGACCCCGGCCTATTAAGGTGGCAAGGATCGCCTCTGGCTCGTCCAGAAGCCTGCAAGGATGCTGGCGCTCCCGGTTGGGCGCAATACTCGCGAAAGTCCCGGATTTGCCTGCCGCTCTCGTGCCTTCAGGAAGTCAAAAGGGCGGGAACAAATCCCGCCCTACGTATTGCGGAGCGCCTCATTCAGTCGTCCCATTATCTTGGCGATATGACAGCAGGTGGCCGAGCGGATACTTCACTGGCCTGATCCCCGCATGTGGGATCATTCGGCGGAGTGTTCCTTCGCCAGGACCAGGCTGTCAACCAACGCATGCAGTTCCTCATCGGTGATCTTCCCGTTGATCGCCAGCGCGGGGAACGTGCCCGAAGGCGTTTGAAGCAGATAGCCACTGCGGTCTTCGGATGGCGCGTCTTTGAGAATCGCCCGGGAACTGCTGATGAGAATTTCCGCCATCCATTTGCCTTGGGGGCCGCCCCATACCTTAATGCCATTCGGGGACGTGTAGACCAAGGTGACCTCCTTGTTCCGGGGTCCCTCTCCGGCCCTGGATTGCCCTATTTTATTGTAAGAGGGGGACTGGATAAGCACGACGTGGCGGCCATCGTCTGCGCGATAGGTGATGGCGAACATGCGATTGGGAGGACTGGCCACGTCGAGGATGTCCGTGATCTGGCGGTCCTTTGCCCACGATGGAGCGGATTCAAACACGTAGGTATCAAAACCCGCACGTTCCACCATGTGCTTGACCGAGACATCGGAAACCACGATGTCGGGGAGCAGGCCGAAAAGACCGCCCTTCTCCGGGGCAGGGGGCTGCACGGAATCATCGAGCAAGTCTTCAACCTCGGTAAGGGCCCAGTCCACCGGAGTGTCGTCCAGGGTTTCCGTCCAGACCCTTCGCACGATCAGGTACGACTGCCCACCGGTGCGCCACTCCATTTCGGCGATGGTGTTGTCCTCTTCACGGATCTTGAACAGAAACTCCGATTCACTCGCTGCGGTGGGGGCGCCTTCACCGCTTCCCAGGCTGGACTTGACCACGCGCGCCTCCGAGCCATCCTCGAGTTCCGCGTAGCCGGCGTCCTGGACGAGCGTCTCATCGAGTTCATCGAGTTGGCTGGGCAGTCCAGCGGCAATGCCCAGAAACTCGGCAGGACTGTCCGGTGCACGATAGCCCTCGGCCAATGGAGTCGCCACGACTGCCATACGGCCGTCAGCGCCGGGTTCAAGCGAAAAGACGGCCGTTCCATCGCAGGCGTTGGCGAACAGCGGCGTTTCTCCTTTCGACAATAGGCGCATGAACCGTTTGGTGGCGGGGTCGTACCACGCCTGATCGTCGATGGTGTATTCCTCTCCCGGTTCCGCGCCCAGCACAAGTTGATGGATGCGCGACTCGCCCGACGCGTCGACCGCCATGAGGGGAAGCCATCGGGCCTTGGCCAAGAGGGGATCGGATACCGGCGTCACGATAATCTCGTTCACGATGTGAACGATTCCGCTTTGGCTGAACAGCCCTTCTTCCGCGGCCCAAGCCGTGTTGAGCAGGGTGAAAGCGGAAACCGGAGGGCCGGAGAACCGCCATGGCCCGGACCAATATAGGAGCGTCGCCGTAAAGGCCAGCAGCAAAGCGGCCACCGCGGCCGTGAGTGGCCTCAGTACTCGGACTCTCCGGCGGCGGGCCGGTGCAACCGTGCGAATGCCTGCGTCCAACTCGATAATCTTGTTCATGATTTGACCCTTCAGATGTTTCGACACTTCCACTCTGTGGGAAGGCTGAATGGAAGCCAGGGTCCGTACGGCGAGGTCATGGCCGCGCCGGCATCGCGGGCATATGCGCACGTGTTCGTCAAGCTCGACGGGCAGTGGCGCGCCGGGCGGAGCGATGAGCAAATCATCCAGCCATTTCTGCATCTGCGGGCAGCTCATTGTTTCCCCTCCCGTGACACGATGGTGCGCAGCTTCTTGAATCCGTACCGGAGCCGGGAGCTGACGGTGTTCGGTCGGCACCCGACGACTTCGGCGATTTCAGAGATTCTCAGTTCATCAAACACGCGCAGGCGGATGACCTCCGCCTGTCTCTTGGGCAATCGCCTCAGGAAGGACTCGATCCGCTGGAGTTCTTCCGAGGCGGCATAAAGGCCCAGGCCGTTTTCCAGCGGGCTCGATGGGCGCTCGCCGGCGAACCGGCTCAGAAGCCCTTTTGACCGCTTGCGCTTGCGGAGCGCGTCCATGCATGCGTTCGCCGTCATCCGGTAGAGATACGGAACCACGGCCGTGACTTCCCTGTGCTTCGACCGCTCCGCATAGGTCCGAACGAAGACTTCCTGGACCACATCTTCCGCATCGTGGATGCTTCCCAGCCGACGGAAGGCATATGAAACCAACCGCTGCAGGTACGCATCGACGAAGCGCTGGAATTCCTCCTGGGTCTGTGGCCAGCCGCCAACCCACGCGTCCGTGGAACTGGCTACCCCGGGCTCAGGCGCCATCTTGAGTCCCCCCTACCGGATTTCGGGTACTTCCGCACATTCAGGCTCTATCAGCCTTCCCACATCCTATAACGAACCCCGCCGCGAATTTCGTCTAAGAGCATGTTTCAAAAGTCGGGCTACCCGTAGCGCTGCCGTGCAAGTCCCGTAGGGACGACAGAAAGTAGCCCCGGATTTCAATCCGGGGTCTTCTGCGCCCCTTTCGTGCAGTCCCGGAGGGACGACAGAGCCCAACGCGGGGCATCACGCGTCACACCTCAGGCGGTTTGTAGAGCTAGAGAGAACGCACTCGGTCCGCGACCGGACGTCCGCTCTCGGCCGTCCCTCCGGGCCTGGACGGAGGAGGGGCGGCTAAGCCCAAGACTGGAAGTCTGGGCTACTTTCGGGCGTCCCTAGGGGACACGAGACGCGGATTGGTGCGCGTATCACGGTCACGCAGCATCGGAAAGCAGGGAAGGAAGTCTGGTGCGGTTATGCTTCAGGACATGGAAATAACAAGCAATAACTAGGGACAGTCACCCATATTGCGACTGTTCTTTTCATCTGTTGCTCTTATGCGATGGCACGGCAGGCGAGAATCGTGGCTCTGGAGGTCGCCCATCACGTGACCCAGCGGGGGAAACTACCCGCAGGACGTCAAGGTAACAAGGACGTCCGTCCTTGCACGCGACGTTGACCAAAAAGCTGCCCAGCGCTCCCAGCGTTGTGTCGAATCCATGAGCCGCTCCCAGCAAGCTCGCCATTGTCTATTTCAGGCATTCGTGCTATTCTTGTATGAGTACTCAATGCCTGGGTCGCGAAGTGTCAGGGTATGAGAATTCACCAATGGGGAATGCGGCCAATGGTACCTGCTTTGGGGAAGACGCCTTCGCGCGACGTTACGCGCCAACGCGGCGCGATCTGGGAGGGTAACAGGACGGAGGGAGTCCTATAAATGGTTACTGTCCCTATTTATTCCAATGGCCGAAAGATCCAGAGACGGGGCGCAATCAAGATGTGTCCCACATTAGAGCCCGAGCTGACGGTGGCGAGGATACACTTGACAATATTGAACCTAAACCCAGCGGCGAGCATTTCCAGCAACATAAAGATAGGGGCGACTTCAAGCGTTGGGGTGAAAGAAGTCGGGGAAACAAAGAAAAATGTCCGTAGATTTCTCGCGCGTAACTCCAGTGACTAATACTGCCTGTCAGGATAAGGCCGAGACAGGTGACCTCCTTGCTATGTTGAATTGCGCCGAGACGTACCTGAAGTCCTTTGACTGGTGCCCTGGTGTCGCGGAGAGGTACCTCGGATATTGGCTTGAAGGCGTCATAGCAGTATTCTTGTTTGAACTCGAAGCCAAGATTCATGATACGGATGATCTAATCTGGGTTGTGGTGGGCGATGTACCATCGGCTTACTTGGTTTGTGACAATGCGTCAGAACCTGCCTCAGCGTTAGCGGTGTATTGTGAAATGATGGAAGACTGGGCTCGTGCAGTTTTAAGTATCTCTCGACTAGATGAGGTGTTCCCGGTGGCCGCTGAACCAACACCCAGTCATGCCAATATGCTATTATCGAGAACCAAGTTCATACGGGAGGAGTTAATTCCCCTCATCAAGAAGTCGTGATTTACCCAAGTATTGGCGGGTTAAGCGGCGACTCGAACAAGGACCTTCGAACCCAAGCAGTACTTCTTCAGCGCGACCACGGGCCTGATGACGAAGGTGACGTACACCTCGGGTGCGAATACGTACGATGCGAACTACTATTACGACGGCCTGGCGCGGGTGACGAAGATCACGGACTGGATCGACGCCACGAATGGCTTGCGCTACGGGTATGATGACGGTGGGCGCTTGACCAGCATCACGGATTACGACGACTCGGCGTTGACGTACGCCTACGATGCGGCGGGGAACGTCACGTCCATGACGGATTACCATGGCAACACGACGACATACACGTACACGAACCGGAATGAACTCAGCACATTGACCGCGCCGGGGTCGAAGACGTGGACGTTCCACTACAACGACGTTGGCCAGCCGACATACTATAATATCCCCAACGGGATGACCACGAATTACACGTACGATACCTTGAACCGGTTGACGGCCATCGAGCACAAGGATGGGACGACGGTGTTGGATGGGTTCTATTACGACCTGCGAATAACAAGGGACAGTCACCTATATTACGACTGTTCTTTTCATCGGTTGCTCTTATGCGATGGCACGACAGGCGAGAATCGTGGCTCGGGAGGTCGCCCATCACGCGACCCAGCGGGGGAAACTGCCCGCAGGACGTCTACTTCACGGGCGGCAGACGATACGGCAATCTGGCCTTTCTGCGGCAGAACGCCAAGGCAGCAAGGACGTCCGTCCCTGCACGCGACGTTGACCCAAAAGCAGCCCAGCGCTCCCAGCGTTGTGTCGAATCCATGAGCCGCTCCCACCAAGCTCGCCATTGTCTATTTCAGGCATTCGTGCTATTCTTGTATGAGTACTCAATGCCTGGGTCGCGAAGTGTCAGGGTATGAGAATTCATCAATGGGGAATGCGGCCAATGGTACCTGCTTGCGGAAGCACGCCTTTGCACAACGAAACGCGCCAACGCGGCGCGTTTCGCGGGCTACCCGCCGGGAGGGAGGAAAACAAATGGTTACTGTGGAGTTGTTGAAAAAACCTGACCCAGTTCGAGTGATGGGTAGTTTGGCCTACTGTGTTGACCTACAAGCGACGATCTCGGATCCAGGTGACTTCGACGATGGTCAATTCTTCGCCGCTCGGCGATTTTTCAACAACTCCACTGTCCCCATTTATTCAAGTACCGTAGTTGGAGATTCTCCCTGTGAGGATTCAGATGGAAGATAATTTCACAGTTAGACTGCAGCAAGCAATGAACCAATACCGCGATGGCGAGTTTGTTGGCGCGCGAATCAGTCTTGAGGAGATGTTACACGACGATCCCCGCAATCCCATCGTGTTAACACTACTGTCGCAAGTGGAAGAAAGCAGTGGTAATACGAAGGAGGCGGTCCAGTTGGCAGCAGAGGCCGTGGGCCTAGCTCCTAAGTCATGGCATGCGTCTCTCGCGTTGTTCTTTGCTCTTGAAGCAGAAGGACGGGTGAATGAAGCACTTGACGAGATAGTCCGGTTTCTGTCAGTCAACAAGTCTTCGCAGCATGACGAGTTAGTAAGGGACATTACACAAAACGAAGAGAACGCAAGGAACGGTGTTTCCGAGTATTTGCTCCGAGGTCTTTCGAAGATACCACGATATCGTGATTTTCACATATAGTTGCGGAAAAGGAATAGCCAACGGGAATTATAGTGATGATGCCTTGGCGCGGGTGACGAAGATCACGGATTGGATCGACGCCACGAACGGCTTGCGGTATGGCTATGATGTCACGCCTGCGGCGTGATTGACCAGCATCACGGACTCTTTCAGGCCAGCAATTCAAGTTGGATCATACCTATTACCATCTGCTTCGCAGGGGAAACGAGGACCGTTCTCTCGCAAAGGCGCGGAGACGCAAAGAATGACAGAGAATGAAATTGCCACCGTCGTCATTGATGCGGCCATAGAGATTCACCGTGAGCTTGGACCCGGGTTGCTGGAAACGGTTTACGAAGTAGTGCTCGCCAACGCACTGGGCGAGCGCGGGCTCAGGACCGAACGCCAAGTGCCGGTTTCGATACGGTATCACGGCGTCATCTTCGAAGAGGCGTTCCGTGCGGATCTCATAATAGAAGGCAGAGTCATTTTGGAATTGAAATCGGTAGAGACGGTGACCGCTGCGCACAAGAAGCAGTTGCTTACCTACCTGAGACTGACGGGCATGAGATTGGGCCTCCTCCTCAATTTCGGAGAAGCGCTGATGCGGGACGGCATCACGAGAATTGCCAATGGGCTCCCTGACAATTGATGGGTTCTTGGCGTCGTTGCGCCTTTGCGAGAGACATATCCGCATCCAGAGCCTACGCTTAGTACTTCTCCGCCGCCTCCGGCGCGACCCCACTTGGTATTGCAGGTGAAATGCCGGTACTATGGTCCGGAGTTAGACCGCGATTGACCGGCGCGCGGCCGCGCGTTGGAATACCCGAAGTCACAGCGAATGGAGTGTGTGTTGCATGTCACCGGCCAGGGAATTGCTTGAAGTACAGCTCAACGATTTCGACCCGCGTCTGCGGTGGGATGCGTTGGAGCAATTGTGGGAACAGGCGAAGCGAGGCGATTTTGATTTGCCGCAACAAGGCAAGGCCGTGAACCTGCATTGCCACAGTTTCTTCTCGTTCAACGGTTACGGGCAGTCCCCTGCCTGCGTGGCGTGGAAGGCACGTTGCCTGGGGCTGGCCGCAGCAGGCTTGGTGGATTTTGACGTCCTCGACGGGGTCGACGAGTTCTTCGACGCCTGCCGACTCGTGGGACTGCGTGCCTGCGCGGGACTTGAGACGCGGATCTTCCTGCCGGAGTTCGCGACCCGGGAAATCAACTCGCCGGGCGAACCCGGCATCGCCTACTACATGGGGGCCGGATTCACGTCGTCCACGCTCACGGTCCCGGGACTCCTCCCGCGTCTGAAGGAAACGGCCCAGCAACGCAACCAAACCATGCTCGAGAGGATTAACCCCCATATGCGGCCAGTGGAACTGGACTATGAGGGGGATGTTTTGCCTCTGGCGCCCAAGGGGAACGCCACGGAACGTCACCTCTGTATCGCCTTTGACCGCAAAGCCCAAGAGGTCTTTCCCAAGGCGGACAAACGGGCGGCATTCTGGGCGGAAAAGTTGGGGGGCGACCCAGACAAGATACAGGCTATGTTCAAAGACCCGCCGGTATTCCACGCCTTCTTCCGTAGCAAGGTGATGAAGGCCGGGGGCGTCGGATATGTGAAGCCGGAGGGACAGGAATTCCCGGAATTCAGGACAGTGACCAAGTTCGTCAAGGACTCGGGGGCCATCCCCACCTATGCGTGGCTGGACGGCACAAGCGACGGCGAGCAGGCCGTGGATGAACTGTTAGACCTTGCAGTTTCGACGGGGGTAGAGGCGATCAACATCATTCCGGATAGGAATTGGAACATCAAGGATCCGGCAGTTAAGTCAAGAAAAGTATCCGAAATGGAAAAGATAATTAACATGGCTAATGCCAAGGACTTGCCGATTCTCGTCGGAACCGAGATTAATGCGTACGGACTTCGGCTTGTAGATGATTTCGACGCGCCTGAAATGGCTAGTCTTGTGGAGCCTGCATACGAGGCCGCGCTTATCATGCATGGACACACGGTTCTGCAAACCAGGTATGGGATGGGTTACGTGAGTGCTTGGGCGCAGTCCCGCTTCTGCTGCGCGAAGGAGAAGAAGACGTTCTATCGCAGGGTTGGAGATCGCATTGAACCAGGCGACGGAAATCGTCTTGGGGCGGTCGGGCCTGAAATGGACCCTGAGGAAGTGCTGGTGGCACTGAAGGGTGCGTGATTCGTAACGAATCACGTGCTGTTGGATACACTTGAGGGAGCCGGAGAGTGCGACGCGGGAAACGCGCTGCATCACAAGTAGATTACATTCGATCCTGAGAGACGGGGGCAGATGGATGGGCGGTGGTCCGTCCGCTTAGGAGATTGCGCGCATGAAACGGATTGCAGTAGTTGCGTTGGCCGTAGCCTTGGCCTTGCTCCAGCCGGCCCAAGCGGGCGTGGGGAGCGTATCCTTGGTAGACGACTCGGGGCTGGAGTATTTTCTGAACTCCGACGTGACGTTCACAACGAGTTCGATGGCCTCGGGAGCGGCCAGCGATGCCACGTATACGACCGTGGTGGCAGCCACGACGAGCGCGGGCGGAACGGCGCCGGCGGTCCTGAGCAACGCATTCGAGGGCTACAACGCCCTCTTCGTTAATGGTACCGCGTACAACATGAACGGTCCAGCCACGCCGGACGGCGATTGCGCAAACCGCCAGTTCGTGTTTTCCGAACAGACCATCGACGATGACCTGGTGGTCACGCGCAAGGTTTACGTGCCGGATAACGACGAGTTCTGCCGGTGGTTGAACGTCATCGAGAACACGGGCACCACCGATGTGAACGTGACGGTGACCATCGTCAACAACCTGGGTTCGGATGGGGACACCTTGGTGGCAGAGTCTTCGGTTCCTCCCGCGGGAGTGACCACGGCTGACAACTGGATCGTGAGCTTCGAGGACTATACTTCGGGCGAATCCCCTTCACCCCGCCTGGGCCATGTGCTTCAAGGGCCCAACAGCCGGTACCGCACCACTGTGGTGACCTTCGTCAACGGAAGCGACACGCCGTTCTGGGAGTATGCGTTTACGCTGCCTGCGGGTGAGACGTACAGCATCCTCAATTTCGTGACGGGCCAGCCGGGCAAGGTGGACGCGCGCACAAAGTGCCAGGACTTGGTGCAGCTTCCCGCAAACGCCCGCGCCTGCCTGTCGGATGAAGAACTGGAACAGGTAGTCAACTTCGACACGATTGGCCCCACAGTCACGATCAGTTCCACGGTGGACAATCCGACCAACGTGTCGCCAATGCCCATCACCGTGACATTCAGCGAAGATGTGACGGGCTTTGATGAATTCGACTTGGTGCTTAGCAACGGCACGGTCAGCAATTTCGAGGGCGAAGACGACGTCTACACCTTCGACCTCGAACCCCTTGCCGTGGGCAAGGTGAAGATCGACATCGCGGAGGGCGTGGCGCAGGATGGTGCGGGTAACGGCAACCAGGAGGCGACCACCTTCAAGCGCGATTTCGACGACCAGGGTCCGACGGTCACGATGACCTCCCCCACTCCCGACCCGACCAACATCGTTACGGTGATGCAGGTGACGGTCCAGTTCAGCAGCGACGTGACCGGATTCGACTCCACGGACATTGTGCCGCTGAATGCGGAGATTGGCGCTTTCAGCGGTTCGGATGACACCTACTACTTCACCGTAACCCCGCTGCTGGTTTCGGGCACCGTAGGCGCAGATATCCGGGCAAATGTATGCCTCGACGAGGCAGGGAATCCGAATCAGGCAGGCCAGTTCCGGCGCCAGGTGAAGCCGGTGCAGTCCTGCTTCAACCGGGTCACGCCGAAAAGCGCCGCCGCTCCGGCGCAGGCCGCCCTGGGCGATATGCTGCCGCTTGCCGCAGCCGGATTGACACTGCTGGGCCTCGGCGCACACGCGCGCCGGCGGAGAAAATAGCGGCTCGCCAAACCGTTCTGGGATGTATACGGGGCGAGGTGATTCCATGGGCAAAGAGAGAACGGACCTGAGCGGAGACGGCAAACCGCTGACGAATACCCCCTTCGCCTCACTGGGCCTCCGTGTGGATGCCCTGCAGCCGGGGCCGGTTCCCGAGTCCCCGAAGGCCGCACCCGTGCCCCCCAAGGCGGGAGTCCAATACCACGTGGCTAAGACGCGCAAGGGCGGGTGGCCCGTGTTCGTTGAGCGGCGGGCTGCCGGGAAAGTCGTCACCGTGATCCGGAACGTCAGCGGGGATGCTGAAGCGCTCCTGAGCATGCTGAAGAAGAAGTGTGGAGCTGGTGGCGTCGTGCGGGACGGCGAGGTCGAAATCCAGGGCGACCACCGGGCACGAATCGAGGCATTTTTACAGGGCCTGTAGCGTTTCCGTAAAGGATATACCGCCCCTGAAAAGAAATGGAGAAGCGTGACCGGGGTTCGGTGTATAATCCGCCCTTTGGTGTGCCGCTCGCCAGGAGGCGCAGAAGAGGCACCCCAGACATTCAACTTCAAAAGGAGTGATTTCGTGAGAAAAGGTATCACAGGAGTGTTGCTTGCCGTCCTGGCGCTGTCGCCGCTGGCTGCCTGGGCCGCGGAGGAAGCCAAACCGGCGCCCGTCGAACTGAACAGCGACGTCCAAAAGGTGTCGTACAGCATCGGCACCCAGATCGGCACGTCCATGAAGAACGACGGGATTGAGATCGACATTAAGGCATTCGTGCGCGGTATTGAAGATGCGCGCGGCGGCAAGCCGCTGGCCCTGACGCAGGAACAGATGCAGCAGGTCATGACGGCGTTTCGCCAACAGATGATGCAGAAGATCCAGGCGGAGCGCGCGGCGGCCGGCGAGAAAGCGGCCTCTGAAGGCGCCAAGTTCCTGGAAGAGAACGGGAAGAAGCCGGGCGTCAAGACGCTCCCCAGCGGCCTTCAATACCTGGTGGTAACCGAAGGCAAGGGTGAAATGCCCAAGGCGACGGACACCGTCAAGACGCATTACCGGGGCACGCTCATCGATGGCAAAGAGTTTGACAGCTCCTATGCCCGCAACGAGCCGGCCGAGTTCCCGGTGGACGGCGTGATTCCCGGGTGGACGGAAGCGCTCCAGCTCATGCACGTCGGCGACAAGTGGAAGCTGTTCATCCCCGCCAACCTGGCATACGGCGAGAACGGCGCCGGGCAGGACATCCCCCCCAACGCGACCCTCGTTTTTGACATCGAGCTGCTCGAAATCGTGAAGCCGGAAGCAGGCACCATCGCCATTCCGCCTCAGCAGTAAGACCTTTGTATAGCGAGTATAGCCAGGGGATCGAGTGATCCCCTGGCCTTTCTCTTTCCGCTCGCCTTCACCGCGCGAAGGGCCTACCTGACCCGATGCGACCCTGTTGCCTTGCGGCGCATCTTGCGCTATGCTGTATGCTATAAGTAGCTTTTGTGGTGTTTTGGGCCAAGTTGGCGAAGCCGCAGCCTTACATCTTCGTTCCTATTTCATGGAGGTGCTTGCCATGGCAGACAGTGAAGGTTCTCCGGATTCGATACCTCTTCTCCTCAAAACGGATGTCCAGAAAGTCTCTTACAGTATTGGCACGCAGATAGGCACGTCCATGGAGGCGGACGGGATTGAAATTGACATCACTGCTTTCGTGAGAGGCATTGAGGACGCTCGACGCGGCAGCCCACTCGCCCTCACTCAGGATCAGATGCAGAAGGTGATGGCAGCATTTCGTGAGCGAATGATGGAGCAGATGAAGGCGGAGCACGCTGCACTGGGCGAAAAAGCAGCTGCGGAGGGCGCAAAGTTCCTGGAGGAGAACGACAAGAAGCCGGGTGTCAACGTTCTTCCGAGCGGTCTGCAGTACCTGGTCGTGGAGGAAGGCTCCGGAGAGACACCGAAGGCCACGGATACGGTCAGCACGTATTACTGCGGTTCCCTGATTGACGGTACGGAATTTGACCATTGCTGCTCGCACAAGGAACCGGCGCAGTTTCCCGTGGACGGGGTCATTGCAGGTTGGACGGAAGCACTTCAACTCATGCATGTCGGCGACAAGTGGAGACTCTTCATTCCGCCCCACCTCGCCTACGGAGAGAAGGGTGCGGGGCGGCAGATTCCGCCCAACTCGACCCTGATTTTCGACCTTGAGCTACTGGAAATCACCAGACCGTAGGCGTCATGTTGATTCCGCCGCGGCCG